>CAYQTM010000245.1:0-3787 GCA_964420355.1 uncultured Opitutales bacterium | reverse complement strand
TCATCAAGCTGGATTCCGGTGAGGAAGCGTATGTTACAGGCTTCACCGACAACCAGACGGTCAGCATCAGCAACGTCGACACCGTGACGGCCAGCGAAGGCACAATCTGGTATGTCGACCAGACCGCCCTCGCGAGCGAACTGCGGCAGACAGACACGCTTTCGCCAGATTCCGGCGATCACGGATCGACCTTTTTCAACGGGGTGGTGACGCACAAGCGGACATTCGTTTTCGGTGCTGTCGCCGCGCCAGAAACCGTGCGGGAGGTCGGCTGGAAAAATGCCTCAGGCGGGACGTTGTTCGGGCGCGATGTGCTGGCCGCGCCGGTCTCGTTGGCCGTTGGACAGCAGCTCAAAATCACGGTCGAGGTGGACTGGGCTTTTGCTCCCAACACCCCGCTGGCCGTCGCTGATGTTGGCAACAACGGCTTCGACACTGCCGGTCAGCTACTCTTCGATACTTTGGATAAAGACAACGGCAGCTATCCCAATTTTTCGTATATTGATAGCGCGGGAAATACTGATCTCAATTTTAATAACGACTGGCACGATAGCTTCCCCGGAATGCTGGAGCCGTCGCGTCGGGTGGCTGTTGGGCTTATGACAGCGAACCCGACACTCAACTCCAGCACGCAGCTAGTCGAGGATGGCAATGGCGATCTGTCTTGCGCTTCTTACGGGGTGAAGGTGGTTGCCGGACAGAGCTATGTCAACGGCTCATTCAAGCGCACTTATTTGGCAAAATTCTCTATCAGTGAAGGGAACAGTGCTGCGATAAATGGAATCGCTCTGGGGACTGCAAAATACCCCAATTGGTCCACTGGCAAGATCTTTCGCGGCGTCATTCTGAAATTCGACAACCCGCAGACCAAGGACTCCGAACACACCCTCGATATCGCCTTCTCGCTCCAGTGGGGGCGCAACCTTCAAAATTAAGTAGTCATGCCTATAATTGCAGGAATTGGCCTCGTCGCTCTGGTGGTTTGGGGTGCTGCCGATCTCGTCGACGAAATCGAAGAGCTAGGCCGCGCACCCATGAAAGCCGGTCTGCCGCTCTGGCAGATTGTGGTGGTGGGTGGAGTCGCCTATGTCGTTTATCACCAGACAAAGAAATGACCCATGCCGCCCGATCTCTGGCAATATGCGTTCGAGGCGGCCGTCGCTCTGCTGCTGTTGCTGGGCGGCTGGCTGTTTCGCACTCTGCAACAGGCTGTCTCTGACCTTCAGAGCAAGGTTGAAAGTTTCGAGAATTCGTGCGGCCTCTGCAAAAGCAACCTGCCGACTGCCTATGTGCCGCGCGATCAATATACATCCGATGTCAAGTGGATAAGAGACGCTCTGGCTCGCATTGAGAAGAAAGTCGACCAATGACCATCATCCCCCCTACCCTGCCCCGCGTTGCCTACTGCGCTGCCCTCCTGTGGCCTCTGGTCGTTTTCTCGGGTTGCTCCACCGGCAAGATGCTCGACGGCGCAAAAGAGCACGCTGCCGGCGCGGTCGAGCGCATGAGTCCTTCCGGCGGGCAGGCCGTAGCCACCGCGCGGGCTCAGGTCGACGCTATTGCCCTGTCGCCTATCGCGGGCGCGGGTGCGCTGGCGGTCATTGTCGGCGCGGCGCTCATGGCTTTTAAGATGCGCGGCCTCGGGTTGTCTGTGCTGCTGGGCGGCGTTGGGATGATTGTCGGCGCATCGCTCTTTGAGTCCTATAAGCACGAAATCGCCATCGCCTCGGCGGCGTTTCTGATCTTCTGGCTGGGTTGGTCTGCCCGCCGAACGGTTCGCACTTCCTATGAAAAAGAGTTCACGAAAATCAAAACGCCTGTCCCGTCCTAAAGGGGGCGCTCTGTCCAGTTGTGCCCGCCGCCTTGGCGCTCGGGGTGGCCGCGCCTCTGGCCGTGCCCGTCGCGCAAAGAAGCGGCGCTAGTGCTGGATGCTATCCTTGCGGAAGCGTTCTTTCTGCAATTCCCCCAGCAGCATGAAGAACCTTTCCTCGGGGACGTGCGCCGCCGCCTCGACCAGCAAGGCGATTGTCTTGTCGCGGCTGAGGTTCAGACTCATCCCCTTTTGTGCGAACTGCCGAGCGGCTTCTGCCGTGACAAACGGCTGGCAGCGGACGGCGTTATATTTGTTCGGATCGAGAGGCTTGGAAGATTTTTCGAGCGGCATAAGGTAAGATTTGAGATTCAACGAGAGATTTCCAGATGACACCCCGGCGCAAATCTGGTTCCGTTGTGATAGGAAGCCACTCAAATCTTGCTCACAAACGCGCATTAAAAGAGCAGTCCGGTTTTGGACATACTATTTATTGTGCGCGGGCATGACCCCGGATGCGGCTTCCTGATTGATAACCTCAAATTCAGGAATCATGCCAAACACAATCGAACTGGATCGCCGCTGCCGGAAAATTGATGAAGGGCTGCGGCTCGCTGCCTCGCTCGGGGCGACACTACGCCCGCACAAGCATTCCCGCAAGATCGAACTCCGTTGGTATGACACTCAGCGGATGGAGCCTGTGACCTGTGAGGCCGACTCACTGGAGCACGTCGGCAAAGCTCTGCGCGATTCTGAGGCGGCGCAATACCAGAAGTGCCAGACATTTCTTTTTATCCCGGCTTCCTAGGTTTGTCGGGGTATGATGATAAAACCCCGGCGCATCGAATGGCTTCCTTGCGCCGGGGTTCCTTTTTAACAAGCCAACTGCATAGCATACGATGAATCTGAACGATGAAAACAGACCCGCCCTAAGCGAAGTTGAAGCGGAATATGCCGCGGCGCTTAGCGGCGATGTGGTTCTTTTGGAAATCCCCACCCCAGCGCAGATTACCGCTGCTCTTATGGTGATGTGCGACACTGAGCGCGGGCGACGCGCCTTGATGCTTTTTTGCGAAATGGCGAACCTCTCGGGGCGCTCGCTGGATTCCGCTCAATGGGATGCGCTGTCGACCCTCTGCCGCGCCAGCCGCGCAGGCAAGATCGACGATGTAGTTGCTGGGGTGTGGAATGGCTGATGACCTGTCAGGGGCGGTCGCAGCCTTTCACCGGCTCGACCGCCGCCAGCAAGGCCAAGCTCTCCGGCTGCTGCTTGAGGGGCAGGTTTTCCCGCCTCCAGCCGCCAAACTCCGCGAGGTGGTCGAGGATGCCCGCACCGGCCAAACGCGCATAAAGTTGCGGGCAAGTTACCTCTAATGCCCTGCCCTACCCCTACCTTTTGGGATAAATGGCGCACCGATCACGATGACTGGTGGGAGCGCTCCAGCGCCGACCGCGCCGAGGCCGACCTTTCGCGCCGCCGAGACGCGGATTTCGAGTCGCTGGCCATGCTCGACCGTGTGGCAGGTGACGAATTTTTGTGCGATGACCAGGACGAAGCCGAGGTTGACGCGACCATATCGGCCAGACGGGTGCAGGAGCAGCAATCCGCCTTTTTCCGGCTGTGCGAGGAAAACACCGGCCAGACCATCGCCGAGGAGGTCGACCGCAAGCGCCGCCTGAACAAACAGCGACTCATCGCGCAATCGCATATGATCGCCGAGCGGCTGGAAGCGGCTTCTGTGTTCAGCGCTGCGTCTCCAGCCCTGCAAGGGCGGCGGGGCCGCCGGGCCGTCGCCTGGGGCGCCGGGAGAACGCGACTCAGTAAAGGGCGCGGCCTGCGTTCGGTCAAACGATTTCACATCACGTCATCCACTTTCACGAGAGAGGCGCACGAGGAGGTGGTCGTCGCCGAAGCCGCCCGAGCGCGAGGTGACAAGGACGCCGTCCCAGGCGCCGTCCACGATCCGCGAGCGCGGC
>CAYQTM010000244.1:0-3790 GCA_964420355.1 uncultured Opitutales bacterium | reverse complement strand
GAGGTTCTCCAAGTGGTCGTTGATCTCGCGCAAAATGGGGTCGACGAGCTGCAAATACTCCTCGAATATCTTGAGCTTGATGCAGTATTTCTGGAAGATCGGCTGCAGGTTGCGACGCTGGCGCTTGAGCTTGGCGAGCGCCTTTTTCTGCGCCGCCTCATCGGGACTCTCCTGATACTCGCGCCAGATTTCGACGCACTTTTTCTCAATCCGATCGGCCTGCTCAACCAGCTTGGGCAGCGCCTCGAAGTAGGCGTCGCGGCTCTCGATTTTCTTGTCGAGCACCACGCGGTCGAAGCGTTCCTCGCGGGTGAGCAGCTTGCGCGCGATGTCGGTCTGAAACTGGTTGGTGATGTCAACCGAGAAGAGCGCCTCCAGCGCCTGCTGCTCGTGCCCCTCGATGCGCTTGGAGATGGTAACCTCCTCCTCGCGAGTCAGCAGCGGCACTTGCCCCATCTGCTTGAGATACATGCGGACGGGGTCGTCGAGGATGTCGTTCTGCTGCGAGCGCACCTCCTCTTCCTCGTGCTTTTCGAGCCGCGCCTTGTAGCCCTCGACCTCGCTCTGGTCGAGGATATCGACCTCCAGATTTTCGAGAATCGTGATGACGTTCTCGATCTCGTCCGGCTGATTGACACTCTCAGGCAGCGCCTGATTGATGTCCTTGTAAGTGAGGTAGCCCTGCTCGCGCGCCTTGCGGATCAGCACCCGAATCTTGTCGTTGAGGCGCGCCGCCGCAGCCTCCAGCTCGGGCGTCGACTCGGTCGCGACCGCCTTCTTGGTGGGCGCAGTCTTGGCCGGTGCCTTGTGCGGTGCCAGATTGCCCTTGGGCCTTGCGCTGGGCTCGACCGGAGCTGCCTTGGCCTCGACCTGAGGCGGAGTGGCGGGCTTGCTCTTGCTCGCGGCCTTGGATTTGCTCGCGGGCTTGGCCGCTGCTTTTTTAGCCGCCGCCGGAGTCGCTTTTTTGGCAGCCTGTGCGGGCTGAGTGGCCTTGGCAGCGGTTTTTTTCGACTTGGAGGAAGAGGCAGTCGCCTTTTTCTTGGCGGGCGCCTTGCTGGTGTTTTTGGCAACCATCAGGAAAGTTGGCTAGTCGCGCGGACTAGCTGTGTAGGGTGGGTGGATTCTGGAGCTGCTTGCGAAGTTCGATCTTTTCTCGAATTAAGTCAGCGGATTCGGTAGCTGGGGAGGCCAGGTTCGCAAGTCTCTGATCTATAGACCGCATTCGCTGAGAAATGTGCCGTTTGAAAAGGCCACGGAGCGTCTCATTGGCCTTGCGTTCGGGCAGCTCGAGCGGCATGTCGCGGAGGCTTAGATCGCTCACGAGATCCCATTCCTCCGGTTTTTCGAGGACTTCGTTAAGCAACTCGCTGGCAGGCCCCATGCCTTCCAGCAGGGCTGCCAATATGCGCGCGAGCACGCCGCCCGCAACGGAATCTCGATTAATCCATTCAAATTCAACGACATGCGCGATTGACTCCCCCAGCCCAGGTTCGCGTAAAACGAGCCATAATAGATCAGTTTCAGCGTCTGTCAATAGAGGTGAGGGCTTTCCACCATTTTTTTCTGCCGATGTCGCAGCGGCATCGGACGGCGCGGCCTCGCTGCGCGGGCTGGCCGGACGCCGCCGACGGCGCTTGAAGCGCTCGTAATCCTGCCGCGCCGAGGGCACATCGAGGCGCAGCTCGCGCGCGGCCTCCTCCAGGCAGGCGGTCTCGACCATCGCAGAATCCGCCTCGGCGATCATCTCAAAGGCCTGTTGCAGGGCGCGGATACGGGCGGGCTGGTCGGCGCGCCCGGCATCGGGCAGGAGCGCCCGCACCGCAAAGCGCATCGGCGAGCCGCTCTCGGCGCGCAGCCCATCGAGCGCGCTAGCACCCTGACTGCGCAGCAGGTCGTCGGGGTCGCTGCCCTCGGGCAGGCAGAGGAAGCGCGCCTGCAGGCCGGTCTTGAGCGCCATCGGCAGGATTTTCAGCGCCGCCTTTTGCCCGGCGCGGTCGCCATCCAGCAGCACCTCCAGCGGCGCGCCGTAACGTCGCAGCAGATACATCTGCTGCTCGGTCACGCCCGTGCCCTGCGGCGCGACCGCTGTCTTCAGCCCGACCTCCCAGCAGCGGATGGCGTCGAGCTGCCCCTCGACCATCAAAAACGGCGTCTCCGCCCCGACCTCCCGCCGCGCCTCGTCCAGCCCAAAGAGCAGGTCGCCCTTCGAGAAAACCGGCGTGGTCGGCGAGTTCACATATTTGGCCTCGCGCGCGGGGTCGTCCTCGGGCGTGCTGTCGAGCTGCCGCGCGGTGAAGGCCACCTCGCGCCCCTGGCTGTCGCGAATCGGGATCATCAGCCGCCCCCGAAACCGCCCAAAGCCCCGCGCCATTGAGAATCCCTTCTCAAAAAACAGCCCGCTCTCTCGCACCGCCTTCTCCGAAAACCCATCGCGGCGCAGGCGCTCCAGCAACAGGCTGCCGTCGGGCGGCGCGTAGCCGATCTTCCAGTGCTCGGCGGTCTCGGGGGCAAACCCGCGCGCCTGCTGCCAGTATTCGCGGATGGCCTCGCCAGCGGCGTCCTTGGCGAGGAAGCGCTGGCGGAAAAAATCGGTCGCCGCCTGATGGATATCGCGGATTTCGCTGGCCAGGCTGCGCTCCTCGCGGCCCGGGCCCTCCCCCCCTTCGTATTCCACCTGGATCGAGAAGCGCTGCGCCAGATACTCGATCGACTCGTAAAAATCGCAGTTCTCGACCAACTGGATGAAGCGGAAGTGATCGCCACCGTAGCCAGTCGAAAAGCACTTGAAAAACCCGCGATCCGGATGGACGTAAAACGAGGGCGTCTTCTCCTGATTGAAGGGGCTGAGCCCCACCCACGCGCTGCCCGAGCGCTTGAGCTGTACATAGGGCGACACCACATCGAGTAGTGACACCCGCTGCTTAATATCCTCAATCGTCCGCTGCGCAATCCGAGGCATCCCGCAAATTACGATGGCCTCACCACATCGAGGAGAGGATGCGCCCCGAACCCGAACCCTCGGGGTCGATCGGGCGGCCGGATGGCGGCAGGATGCGGATGTTTTGCGCCGGATAGAAGCGGATGTCGACCTCGCCCTCGGGTTCGAGGGTCAGCTCCTCGCCCTGACTCATCGAGCCTTGCTGGATGATCGTCTCCGAGTCCGCCTCGTAGATGCGGTAATAGACGTTGCCCTTGGCGATGAGCGTGAAGCCGCCGTCCTGATTGTTCGCCCCAGTCTCAGGCGGTGGCTGGTTGGGCGAGGTGTCGATCGTGCTGGGCGGGGTGACCGCAGCCGGCGGGGTCGAGCGATTGCCACCACCGGCCAGTGCCTGCACCAGCAGGACGATTAAAATCAGCGCGACCGAGGCACCGGCAATCACCAGCCCGACTTTCACAAAAATCGTCTTGTCGCTCAGGTCGATCGGATCCTTGCGGTCTTCCTCCGGATACTCGTCCGCCTCTGAGGGCTCGGGGCGCGGCGGCTTCGACACCTTGGGCGCTTTGGGTGCCTTGGATTGCTGCGCCCGACTCTGCCGGGGTGCGCCGTTCTGCTCCTCACTGCGAAAGCTGCGCGTGAAGCGCTCGGCCATGCTCGGACGACGCCCTTCGGTGGGCTCCTCCTCGGCATCCATCCGCCCAAACACCTCGCGACCGCCCGCCCGCGCCACCCGACTGTTCCCCAGCAGGTACGCGTTGTAGTCGGTCATGATCTGCTCGCCATCCAGCTTCAAATAGTTGGCGTAAAGCTTGCGGACGCCGCGACGATAGATGTCCGGCACGGGAATCACAC
>CAYQTM010000243.1:0-3796 GCA_964420355.1 uncultured Opitutales bacterium | reverse complement strand
CCCTCCATCACCGTTGTGTCGCAGTGAGACTCGATGTTGCGGTCGCTCCCATCGGCAGGCGCGGGCAGGCCGCTGGGGCAGAAGGGCGCGTTGGTCTCGTCGTCGCGCACGTAGTGGTATTTCTGGTCGTAGCCGACCAGATTGCAGGTGACGCCCTCGGCATCGCGCGTCCAGACCGGCCCGTCATTGCAGTGGGCGGTCTCGGCATACATCTCGGTGCCGTGATTGTCGATCGCGGTGCAGTGGAGGTTCCACCATTTCATCGGCGGCTCGGCGGTCAGCCGAAAGCAGCGCGCTTTTTCATCAAAATGACCATACTGTGCGAAGGAGGGAGTCTCTGACATGGCCTCAAGCATTACTACATGTGGTCGACGCTGCCCAGCAGAAAATTCCGCGAAACACCACCGCTATTTTTGCCTGAAACCATTACGTTATTAAATTATCGGAAAAGTTTTTCAGGATTGTAAGCTTGGGAGCCGTATATTTCCTAAGCGACTGCCCTGGAGTGCCCTAGGGGATACAGGGGCAATGGCAAACGCCTAAGATTAGCGAAAAGGCGCAATTTAGGTCTTTACAAATGAGTCTAGGGTCGCTACTTCAATTGCTTTGGGCTGACGCCAGTCCAAATTTGTTGTTATGCTAGATACTACTCAGACTCAGGACTACGGGACGGATCCGACAGCGATTCGTCAAACCGATAAATACAAGGATGAATACATCCACGGCTTTGTCGACAAGTGGGACGACTTGATCGACTGGAAAGGCCGCGCCGAGAGCGAGGGGGAATTTTTCATCGACCTGCTGAAGAAGCGGGGTGCGAAGAAGATTCTCGATGTCGCGACCGGCACTGGCTTTCACTCCGTGCGCCTGTGCCAGGCTGGCTTTGAGGTGGTTAGCGCCGACGGAGCACCGCACATGCTGGCCAAGGCCTTTAACAACGGCCTCAAGCATGGGCAGATTATGCGCACCGTGCAGGCCGACTGGCGCTGGCTCAACCGCGACATCCACACCAAGTTCGACGCGGTGATCTGCCTCGGCAACAGCTTCACCCATCTGTTCTCAGAGCGGGATCGGCGCAAGGCGCTGGCTGAGTTTTACGCGGCGCTGCGTCACGATGGGGTGCTCATCCTCGATCAGCGCAATTACGACATGATTCTGGACGAGGGCTTTAAGTCGAAGCACACCTTCTATTATTGCGGCGACAACGTGACCGCCGAGCCGGAGCATGTCGACGAGGGGCTGGCGCGCTTTGTCTATCGCTTCCCGGATGATTCCGAATACCACCTCAATATGTTTCCGCTGCGCAAGAACTATGTGCGCCGCCTGATGCACGAGGTGGGCTTCCAGACAATCAAGACCTTTGCGGACTTTCAGGAGACCTACCAGCAGGAGGATCCGGACTTCTTCATCCATGTCGCCGAGAAGCGCTACCCGCAGGAAGACGAACAGGAAGACGACAAAATTCACAGCAAAGACGAAGTCTAATCATGGCCGATACACCGGAAGCCGTAGAGGCGAAGGCGCGCGACTACTACGACAGCAGCGACGCCGACAACTTCTACTACAACATCTGGGGCGGTGAAGATCTTCACGTCGGCTGGTATGCCGACCCCGGCGAAGACATCTTCACCGCCAGTCGGCGAACGGTCGAAAAGATGGCCAGCCGCCTCGATAACTGGCCCGAGGGCACGCGTGTGCTCGACATCGGTGCCGGTTACGGCGGCTCGGCGCGCTTTTTGGCCAAATCGCGCGGGTTCAAGGTCACGGCGCTCAACCTGAGCGTGGTGCAGAACGACCGCGACCGCCGGATGAACAAAGAGCAGGGACTCGATCACCTCGTCGACGTGGTCGACGGCAGCTTCGAGAGCCTGCCCTTCGATGTGAACAGCTATCAGGTGGTCTGGTCTCAGGACGCGATCCTCCACAGCGGCGACCGACCCAAGGTCTTCCGCGAAGTGGATCGCGTGCTGGAGCCGGGCGGCGATTTTGTCTTCACCGACCCCATGCAAAAAGAGGGCGTCGACCCCGAGTTGCTGGCACCGGTGCTGGCACGGATCGACCTCGCCACGATGGGCTCGACCGAGAAATACGAGCGTTATGCCAAGGAACTGGGCTGGGACAAAGTCTCCTTCGAGGAGAACACCAGCAGCATGGTTGCGCACTACAGCCGCGTGCTCAAAGAACTGACCTCACGCGAAGAGGAAATGAAGCAGCATTGCAGCACCGACTACATCGAGCGTATGAAAGCCGGCCTCGGCCACTGGATCAACGCCGGAAAAAACGGTGCCCTCGAATGGGGCATCTGGCACTTCCGCAAACGCTGATTTTTCCACCGGGTTCATCTCATTTAGCTCACGTCAGCGCAAGTGTGGCTGTAAAGCCGAAATAAGTGCTGTTGCAGCAAAGCTGCGAGCGGTCGTAAACTCTCGATCAGCACACGTGGCTCGGATCTCTCGCCCAAGATGCTGTTGCAGCAAAGCCGCGTAGCGGCGGCAGATTTTAGCCGTGGCGCGTAAGCCCACGGAGAACAGGCGTCCCGAAATAGAGCCGCGTAGCGGCGACAGAAAAGGTATACCCCGGGTTGTGTCGCCGCTACGCGGCTCTTTATCGACGGGGTGCCTCGTTCCGTGGGCTCACGCCCACGGCTACGGTATAACGCCGCGATGCGGCTGAGTTGCTGCTTCAAGTTCCTTCGGATTCCCACTCAAGACGAGCACCATGTTCAGCGCGGCGCTGGTCTGCGGCGTGATCTGCGCTTGCAGCGCATTGATCGCCAGACCTTAAGCCGGAAACATCTTCGGTTGGAAAGCTATCTGAGGTTTAGGCACACTTCTCTTGATGTCAGCTTTGCGGGTATGCGACTTCTACGTATGCGACTTCTACGTTTGCGGAATCGAATTTGAAGGATGTCAAAGGCTCTTGCAGAACTCGGCGAGACGTTCGAGGCCGAGGTCGATCACGGCATCGCTGATTGCGTAACTGACGCGGATGTAGCCGTCGGCACCGAAGCCGCTGCCGGGCACGACCGCCACCTTTTGCGCGTCGAGCAGGCGGTCGGCAAAGGTGTCGCTGTCGAGGCCGAGCGCGGCGACCTTCGGGAAAAGGTAGAAGGCGCCCTGAGCGCGCGGGCACTCGATGCCACTGATCGCGTTGAGGCCGTTGAAGAGCTTGAGGCGGCGTTCGTCGAACACCGCGCGCATAGTGCGCAGGGCGTTGGCGGCCTGATCGGGCTGCTCGTAAATGGCCAGCGCGCCGTGCTGGGCAAAGGTCGTGGCGGCGCTGGTGGTGTTGCTCTGGATGTTGGCGACCTTTTTGATGAAGTCGGCCGGCCCCATCAGGGTGCCCAGACGCCAGCCCGTCATCGAAAAGCTCTTGCTGAAGCCCGAGGCCGTCAAAATGCGCTCGGCAGCCTCCTTGCTGAAGCTGGCCGGGGTGATGTGCTCGAGGTCGTCGTAGATCAGATCCTCGTAAATCTCGTCCGAGAGGATGGTCAGGTTGGTTTCCTCGATGCAGTAGCGCACCAGCGCCTCCAGTTCCTTGCGCGTGTAAACCGCGCCCGTGGGGTTGCTGGGGCTGTTGAGGATCAGCAGCCGACTCTGCGGGGTGAGCACGCTTTTCAGCGCCTCGACTGTCAGCTTGAAACCCGTTTCCTGCCCCGTCGTGACGACCACTGGCTTGGCACCCGCCAGCTTGGCCATCCCGGGGTAGCTCACCCAGTAGGGCGCGGGGATGATGACCACGGCGCCCGGCCCGCAGGTGCCCTGAATCGCCAGCGCGCAGGAGTATTTGCCGCCGG
>CAYQTM010000242.1:0-3809 GCA_964420355.1 uncultured Opitutales bacterium | reverse complement strand
CTACGACTCGCTCGCAAACAGTTGCCAGCAGATCGACGAGCTGCAAACCACCCTGATCAAAGAGCGCGCCTTCAAGCTCGCTACACCGCTCTTCCCTTACTTCCTCATGAGCGGACTCGGCCTGATTTTGATCGAAGCCACTCGCACCGCCTTTATTCGAAAGGTTTACCCATGAGATTTGCGGATACGGAATGGATTCTGGTGGCGGTGATCGCCGTGCCGGTTCTGCTGCTGCTCAACTGGCTGGCGGGTGCCAACAGCCGCCGCATTTTGCGTCGCATCCTCGGGCCGGTCTTCTCGAAGCAACTGGTGCTGCCTGCGAGCAAGGCGACGGCGGCGCTCAGTTGGGGGCTGTTGCTGGCGGGTATCGTGTTTTTGACCTTGGCGCTGGCGCGTCCGCTGCTGAGCGAGCGCCCGGAGCAGGTCGACCGCCTCGGCATCGACTTTCTGGTGGCGGTCGACGTGTCGAAGAGCATGCTGGCCGAGGATGTCGAGCCCAACCGCATGGAGGCCGCCAAGGAAGCCCTGCGCAACCTGCTTGGGCGGCTGGTCGGCGACCGCATGGGGTTGCTGGCCTTCGCGGGCGAGGCGCGGATGGTGGCACCGCTCACCTTCGACAGCACGGCGCTCGACAAGGTGATCGACAGCATCGATGAGAACATCCTCTGGCTGGGCGGCACCAAGATGTCGGACGTGATCGAACTGGCGATCAAGAAGTTTGAGGAGAAAGAGCTGGATACGCGGGTGCTGGTGCTTATTTCTGATGGCGAAAATCTGGAGGGCGACGCCGTGCTGATGGCACGCGAGGCTTTTCTGGAATACGACATCCGCATCTATACGATTGGGGTCGGCACGCCCATCGGCGCGCGCATTCCGCTCCATCAGCGCAACAACGAGGGCGAGATTGTGCGCACCCGCTACGTGCGCGGCCCTGACCGCCGCGATGTGATCTCGTCGCTGGACGAACGGACGCTGAAAAGAATTGCCGAAGCGACCAATGGGCGCTACTATAAGCTCGACGATGAAATGCAGACCATTGACCTGCTCTTTGAGTCCGGCCTCCGCCCGCTCGCCAAGCGCGTGGTGTCGGAAGAGACCGAAGAGCCGGTCGAAGGCTACCGGATATTCCTGATTCCAGGCATCCTCTGCCTCTTCGCCCAGTCGATGATCAACACCCGCAAACGCCGCCAAACCCCAACCTCCCCATAGCTATGCGCCCCATCTTCCCCATCTTGATCGCCGCCGTCTCCATGCTCAGCATGACCGGTCGTGCCACTGCCAACGTCTCGCTCACCCTCGAAGCCGCCGAGGCTGCCGTCGAAGCGGGTGACTTTGAAACTGCGCTGTCCGAGCTGCAGGATGCGCTCCTCAAAGACCCGACCGAGCCTTACCTGCTCTATAATTACGGGCTGACCGCCTACCTGGCCGGGGATATGCAAATCGCGCGTGACGCCTGGCAGCGCCTCAAAGATCTGGAAGGCGAAGACCGAGAAATCGGGCGTAACCTCGGTGCTCTCAGCCTCTTCCAGCTGGGCAACGCCGACATGCGCGAGGCCACTGCCTTTGACGAGGCGCGCAACAAAGAGGATGCACTCTTGCTTTACCGCCGTGCGATGGACTTTTACCGCATCGCCGAGGCCATGGAAGGCGAGGCCAGCCGCAAAGCGAAATCGAACGTGAGAGTGGCAGAGAATGCGGTGGTGGAGATGAGCACGGAAATCGGCGTCGGGAAACTGGATCGCGCCGAGAAAATGTTAGAAGATCCCGATTTGAAGCAGCGGGTCAAGGATGGGCATTGGCGGCACTTTGATCACATCGAATCGCAGATTGGCGAGGGGCAGAACTACACGGATCAGGCGCTCGCGCTTCGAGAATCCAATAAAAAGGCTCAGGAGGCTCGAGCGAAGGCAGACGAGCTTCTAGAAAATGCCCTGTTGTTGGAAGCGCAGGCAATGCGGGCACATACGGAAAAACGTGACCGCCAAGACAACTTCCGCAACGCAGAACAGAAGACGAAAGCCTATGAAAACGTGCTCGAAAAGTATGACGAAGTTTTAGCTCAAAATCCCGAGAACAAGACCGCAGAGAAAGAGCGGGAGGAGGTTGCGAGCGAAATTGGTGACGAGCTGCTGGCTGAGGCGGTCGAGGAGCGAGCCAAAGCTAAGGAAGAATACGAGAAAGACAGGTTGCGGAAGACGATGAACCACTTGGAAAAGGCTCAGGAACTGCTCGAGCAGGCGGACTACATCAACCCGGATGATCCTGAAATTGAGGCCAACCTCGAACAGAACACCGAGATGCTGGCCGAATTCAAGGAAGAGCGTGGCGACGACTTGGTCGCCAGCTCCGAGCGCCAGAATAATCCCGAGCGCGAGGTGCGCAATCTCGAAGAGGCGCGTGAGGAGTATGAAGATGCGGCGGCGCTCGATCCCGACCGCGCCGAAGCCATCGAAGAGAAGCTGGATGCGCTGAATGAAGAATTGGCCGAGGCTTACGAGGATTCGGGAGATGCCTTCACGGAGAAGGCTATGGCGATGGCAGAGTCGGCTCAAGAGGCGGCTCCGGAACCGGAGATTGACCCCTATGCCATGCAGGATCCCGCTGCTGCGGAGGCGGCTGCCGCAGAAGCCGCTGCCGAAGCGGAAAATCCTTTCGCGGGCATGAGTGAAGACGAGCTGCAGACGGCCATCTCGAATATGGAGCGCGGGATCAAGGATTATGAAATGGCCAATAACTTGAATCCAGAGTTGCAAACAGCGGCAGAGTCTCGCGCGCAGGCGCTCGCCCAGCTTTCTGCCTTGCGTGATGAGCTGAATGCGCAACGGCTTGACTCCTCGAATTCCGAGCAACTTGCGGAAAATGCGATGATGGAGGGCAACGAAACGCCGATGGATACCAATCAGGAGTTGGACTTTAGCGAGTTGCGCGACCTGCAGGTGACCCGCGACATCTTTCGTGCCCGCAACTACAACACCGAGCGTCAGCAGGTCGAACGCGATTGGTAAGTTGGGCGTCGTTGTCGCTTGACCTTCGGGGTTTGAAGTGGTTTACTTTCTATAAACCCATCTTATGATTAGGAATATACCCCTTGCCTGCATGGCTCTGCTGTGCGTTTTTTGGCTCAGCGGCTGTGGATCGCTGAAAGAAGATTTCGCCAAGGGCGTCGATCAGCCCGTTGAGATCAGCAGTTTCCCTGAGGGAGCGGATGTGACGATTAACAATCAGGTGCGCGGGACAACCCCGCTGACCGTGCGGTTGCCGCGCAAGGTGACGCATGAGGTCAAGGTATCTGCGCCCGGCTATCAGACGCAGGTGATGTATCTGGCACCGCAGCCCAACGAACGTTCGGATAACGCGGTTAAGGTTGGATTGATGGAAGATTTGGGGTATTATGTCGACCTCTCGCCGGGCATCATGGAGGCGCGTCTCAAGCACCGTCTGGTGCCGCGCAGTCCAGGAGCCGACCCCTTTGTCGAGTTGGCGCGCAAGGTGACCGAATTGGATACGCTGCTGGAGCAGGGCGAGATCGACCCGATCGAGCACCACATGATTAGCGACCAACTGGTGCGTTTTTACACCAACTAAATTCTGAAAGTCCCAAGCGAAGCAAAAAGCGCTCAGGCGAACCTGAGCGCTAGTTAGAGCGTGTCCCAAAAGGGGCATTTGGCGGGGTTGATTGACGGAGGCTGGATCATCCGCAGGGGACTCAGAGCACGCGCCACACCCATAATCTCGCTCAAAGCGCATCCGGTTGCCAGAAAGCCGCGCAAACCCTCTGAGATCGCCCAGAAAGGGCGTTTTTTCAAAAA
>CAYQTM010000241.1:0-3833 GCA_964420355.1 uncultured Opitutales bacterium | reverse complement strand
TGGCGTCGCCCGCCTGGCTGGCCAGCACTGCCGCCTCGCCATAGACGCCGGGGTTGGCGTAGTCCAGTTCGATTGCGCGGTCGAGGAAATCATAAGCGCTGCGGGGCTGCCCTTCGCGGAGCGCCTCCTGCGCGAGGAAGAAGAGCGACTGGGGTCGGTCGGCGTTGAAGCGCAGATAGGTGTCCCAGTCGCGCGCGATTTGGGTGCCGTCGGGCAGGGGCTCGCCACGGGCGGCGAAGGCCTGCGCCACGGCGATGCGCACCGTGCGCGACGGGTCGTCCATCAGCGGGCGGATCCACTCCAGCCCTTGCGGGTGGCGCGCGAGGCTGTCGACGGCTCGCTGACGCTCCCAGGGGCTTTCGGCGTCGAGGTGGGCGCGCAGGCGATCCGAGGTGTCGCCCTCGGCGAGGTAGCGCTCGAGCAGCCCCAGATAGGTCGCTCGCCAGACGGGGATTTCTTCCCCTTCCAGCAGGGTGCGCAGGGCTTCGCCGCCCTCGGGAGCGCCTTCGTAGGCGGCGTGCAGGGCGCGGGCGCGGGCGCGCTGGGGGGAGGCCTCAAGCTTCTCGCCATACCAGCGCTCTGCCCACTCAATTGCCCAGTCGAGGCTCTGATCCTGATGGCAGTTGCTGCAGGCGTTGGGGATGCCCAGCTCGCGCGTCATCAGCGGATCGGGCGAGTGAAAGCCGTGGTCGCGGCGCGGGTCGCGCTGCATATATACCGTATGTGGCATATGACATTCGACGCATGTATTCCCCGTACTGCCTGCCGCATGGTGACTGTGCTCCAGCGGCTCGATGATCGGCGCATCGTCCAGCCCCGACTCGTGGCACCGCTGGCAGAGCATGTTGTTCTGCACCGAGAGCATCACCTCCTGTGAGTGGGGCAGATGGCAGTCGGCGCAAGTGATGCCCGCGTGCGCCATCCGGCTCATTTCAAAGGAGCCATAGACAAAGACCTCGTCGCGAATCTGCCCGTCCGGGTAATACAGCCCCGGCTGATCGGGCAGGCTCAGTGTAAAGTGGTCATCATAGCGGTCGCCCGGCTCGAACGCCTCCTCGGTGAGCGCATTGCGATGGCTATGGCAGGTGGCGCAGGTCTGCACGATCTGCTCGGGTGTGCGGGTGGACAGCCCGGCGGTCGGATTGCCCGCGCGCGCCTCGCGCACATGGGTTTCCAGTCCGGTGTGGCACTGGGCGCAGGAAATTCCGTGTTGCAGCCAGGTCGACTCGTAGGCCAACGTATCGTCGCTCAGGTTTTTATGGTAATCGGTCATGTGACAGTAGGCACAATTTGCGTTCCAATTCATGCCCTGACCCGTCCAGTGTCCCCACTCGCCGGGGAAGCGCCCCTCATTCTCAAAGACCTCGAACCACTCCTTTTCCGCCGGATCATAGGCCACGCTCGTCACCTGCCAGCGCCCGCCCGGGAACGGCACCAGTCCCTGCCAGAGCGGTCGCCGCGCGAGGATGCCGTTGATCGGGAAGCGCTGCCACTCGGCTGCCGCCGAATCCGGGCTCACCTCGCTATCGCGCAAAATTTCGAGCACCATCTGCCGCCCAACCAGCCGCAGCCGCGAGTCCTCATCGCCCTCGACCAAGCGTCCGCCCGACGCAAATGCCGGAAAAAATGCCTCACTCGCCGGGCGATTGGCGTGCGCATGATCGGACTTCTCCCACTGCTCGACCTCATAATCGTGACACTCGACGCAGGCCTGCGGGCCGATTCGCGCCAGACGTTCGGGCGCGTGACTCTCCGTCATCGCCGCCGCCTTCAGGTGCCCGGCCTCGGCGTCCGACTCCTCGCGATCGGGGGCAACGGTCTTCGGCTGGCCACAACCCGTCAACGATAACCAACCCAGCGCCGCGACCAGCAGCGCCCAAAGAGAGCGAGCATGCATAGGACATAACTATGCAAACGCCAGCCCGAGTGCAAGCTTTGTCGGAGCGGCTCAGGTGTATTTCAGCACTTCCTCGATGGTGGTCTGCCCGTCGAAGATGGCGCGGAGGCCGTCGTCGCGCAGGGTGCGCATGCCTTGTTCGAGCGCGCGCTGCTTGATCTTGAGCGTGGGCGAACGCTGGTTGATGAGGGTGCGGAGCGAATCGGTCAGGGGCAGGTATTCAAACAAGCCGATGCGGCCTTTGTAGCCGGTGTTGTTGTTGTCGGGTGCCGGGCGGCCGTAGTAAAAATTCTTGTCGGCGATCTCCAGCGGGTCGACGTCGAGCATCTCGATCAGGTCAGATTCGGGCTCGTAGGCGACCCGGTTGGCCTGGTCGATCCGGCGCACCAGACGCTGAGCCAGCACGCCTTCCAGCGAGGCCGAGATCAGGAAGGGCTCCAGGCCCATGTCGATCAGGCGGGTCACCGCTCCCGGCGCGTCGTTGGTGTGCAGGGTCGAGAGCACGACGTGGCCGGTCAGCGAGGCCTGCACCGCGATCTGCGCCGTCTCGAGGTCACGAATTTCACCCACCATGATGACGTCCGGATCCTGACGCAGAAACGAGCGCAGCGCCTTGGCGAAGGTCAGCCCGACCTGGTGGTTGACCGCCACCTGCATGATCCCCTCGATCTCGTATTCCACCGGATCTTCGGCGGTCAGAATCTTGGTCTCGACCTCGTTGATCTCGCGCAGCGCCGAGTAGAGCGTGGTGGTCTTACCCGAGCCAGTCGGGCCGGTGACAATGAAGATGCCGTTAGGCCGGCGCACGATCTTGCGCACGCTGTCGAGGATGTCGGGCGGCATCGACAGGTTTTCGAGGTCGAGGTTGACCACCGACTTGTCGAGCACACGCAGCACCACCGACTCGCCAAACTGGGTCGGCAGCGAGGACACACGCAGGTCGACGGGGCGCCCGGCGATGGTCATCTTGATGCGTCCGTCCTGCGGCACGCGGCGCTCGGCGATGTTCATGCTGCTGAGCACCTTGACGCGCGAGATGACCGGGATGGCCAGGTGGCGCGGCGGCGGTGCCATCTCGTAGAGCGCACCGTCGATCCTGTAGCGGATGCGAAACTGGTCTTCGTAGGGCTCGAAATGGATGTCGGAGGCCTTGTCGCGGATGGCCTGCTGGAGGACGAGGTTGACGAAGCGGATGATCGGCGTCTCGTTGGCCATCGCGCTGATGTCCGACTCCGACAGCTCGTCGGCTTTCTCTTCCAGCCCGGATTTGCGGATCTCGCTCAGCAGGTCGTCGATCGAGGAGTCCTCCTCGCCGTAGGTGGTCGTGATGAGGCTGTCGACGTAATCGGGGTCGCAGACCACCATCTCGATGTCCTTATTGAGCGTAAAGGTCAGCGTGTCGATGATGCCCGAGTTAAAGGGATCTTTCGCCAGCAGCTTGATCGACTGCCCGCCCGACTCGATCGGCACCACGCCATACATCCGCGCGGTATGCCCGTCGAGCTGCGCCGTCACCTCCTCGGGGATGGTGCTCGGTGGCACCGCCATATACTCATAGCCGAGATACTCGGCCACAATCTCCAGCAACTGGCTGCGCTCAAGCAGACCACTGTCCACCGCCACATCCGCCAGCGGCTTACCCGTATGGTGATGCGTCTCATCAAACTCACCCAACTGATCGCTGCTCAGCACATCGCGATCCTTGAGGATATCCAGAATAGTCGTGTTATGGTCTTCGTACATCGGGGGGAAGTCAGAAAAGTAAAAAGTAAGAAGGAAAAAGGCAGAAATATGAGGTGCTGACAGGGGAATTTTTTTGCGTTTTTCGTTATGCGTTTTGCGTTTTAAACGATGCTGATTCCGCTGAGTTCGTCTTTAGCGCCGTTTTCGATGAGTTTGTCGCGCATTTCACCGGGTCGCTGGGCTTTGATGAGGG
>CAYQTM010000240.1:0-3842 GCA_964420355.1 uncultured Opitutales bacterium | reverse complement strand
TTTCGGGTAATGCTGAATGAGCAGCCTCCTGGCGATCTCCCAAACCCAGCTGGATACTTTTTGGGAATCCTTCAGCGATCGACAATTTTGCCAGGCTTTGATGACCGTCTCTTGGGTCAGATCGTCCGCGTCGCTGTAATTCACCCGCCGCCGAAAATAGGGTCGAAGCAAATCGGGTGCGCGGTTTTCGATGAATGCACACACAGCTACGGCCGCTCCCGAGTGATTGGCTTCATTTTGAACAGTCGAGAACTTTGAGTCGTTTCCCATCGTTTCAGCATGCACACTTTATTTGAGCTTTAAAGCAGGCGCTCCGGATTTCCTGTGCCTGTGTCGCGGTGAGAGGCAGCAGCGCCGGCTCCATCGTTTGATACCAGGATAAAGCCCAGTTATCAATCAGTTCGCTTGTTTCCTTGAGAGGAAAACCGGAAACTCTCACGAAGAGATCGAAATCGACCAAGTCCGCTTTTTTTCCTGTCTGATTTCCCCATGTCAAATCGGTGAAGTGCGTATTGTGTCCTAGAACACAATGCCGACCAGGTATAAAAGGGACGTTCGAGCCTTTGAGAATCTCCGCCGCGCCCTCGATGATCGACTCATTAAGCTGGTAGTAAACGATAAACTTGAAAACCGGCAGCCCCAACTCGGCCGCCAACTCCGCCGCCACCCCATGCTTGGTTGTGCAGGTTCCACGGCCATCCACAAATAGGGAATCGATTCCATAAGACAGATTTGAGCCGTAAGGCAGCCCTTTGATCCATCTGCAGGCGGAGTGGAAATCATTGCATCCCCGTTCGATCAATCGGCGGCTCAGAAGACCGCCCTCAGACAGGCTCCGGTTAGTGATATTGGATAAGTCCAGTGTCATTCGGGAAAGATTTTGCAAGAGCCATTATTGGATTGATAGGAAATTCAATTTCGCGTATCGGTCGCTTGGAGTCTGGGCTGCGCTCGGCTAGTTTGCAAGGGTCGGTTTAGGGGCTGGCTGGGCGTTTTTAGCTGTGGTCCGGTGGGCTGGAGGATTCCGGGGAGGTGAAGCGGCGTTCTTTGCCGCGCATCTCGAAGTGGACGGGGCAGCCTTGGAGTTCGAAGTGGTCGATAATGCCGTTTTGCAGATAGCGGCGGTAGGGGTCGTCGAGCACTTTGGGGTCGTTGCAGAAGATGCGAATGGTGAAGGGACGGTGCTCTACTAACGTGCAATAAAATAGCTTGAAGCGCTTGCCATGGGCGCGTGCGGGGCTGCGTGCTTCCATCATGTTTTGCAGCAGGCGATTGAGCGGCCCGGTTGGCAGGGGCATGTCGAGGGTGGCGTCGACCCCGCGCGCCTGAGCGAGCAGCGCCTCGACCTCCAGCCCGGTGTGCGCAGAGACAAAGAGCACCGGCGGCTTGGGCGCGAAAAACAGCTCCTTGCGGACGGCCTCGGCGTAGTGGGCGCGGAAGTCGCGCTCGTTGCGGTAGCCGTCGGGCGGGTCGTCGCGAAAGCGGTCGATCACCTGATCCCACTTGTTGACCGGGGGGTGGGGCGCCCGCCGGCCTCCAGGCGCCCCGCCGCCAAGCTTCGGCCCCGGGCGGGCCACGCCCTCGATCGCATCGGGCAGCAGAAAAACGACATCCGCCCGCTCGACCGCCCGCCGCGAGCGCACGGTAGAGTAGTATTCCACCGCCGTCTTGACCTTCATTTTCGCGCGGATGCCCGCCGTATCGACCAGGCGAAACCGCCATGGGCCGGGGCCGCGCTTGGGCTGGTAGTCGAGATCCATCTCCACGGCGTCGCGGGTGGTGCCCGCCACATCGCTCACAATGAGGCGCTCGGCGTTGAGCAGGCGGTTGCCGAGAGAAGACTTGCCGACGTTAGGCCGCCCGATCAGGGCGATCTTGATGCGCCGGTCTTCCGGCTCGAAGTCCTCCTCGGGCGGCGGCCCCAGCGCCTCGAACATCGCCGCTTCCAGCTCGTCCACGCCGCGCCCGTGCTCCGCCGACACCGGGATCGGCCCGCCCAGCCCGAGCTTGTAAAACTCCGCCGTCGCGTCGTCCATCTCCTCATGGTCGAGCTTGTTGACCGCCACCACGACCTGCTTTTTCAGCCGCCGCAGCCGCTCGGCCAGCGACACATCGAGCGGGGTCAGCCCAGCGCGCCCATCGACCACAAACACGACGACGGTGGCCGTCTCCAGCGCAAAATCGACCTGCTGCGTGGCGGCCTCCTGAATCACCTCGGGCGTGGCCTCGGGGGTCATGCCGATGCCGCCGGTATCCATCAGAAAATACTGCCCGTCGCGCACCTCGGCAGTCATCACATCGCGGGTGACGCCCGGCATATCATGGACGATGGCTAGCCGCCGCCGTGCCAGGCGATTGAAGAGGCGGCTCTTACCGACATTGGGACGCCCGACCAGCGCGACCGTCCGACTGTGCATTGAACTCATACGGCACAATGCCACGCCCGCCCCGCCAAATCAATCCTTCTTGCAGGCGAGTTTTCGGCATCGGTCTCTCCGCCCATGAACTCTGCAACCCACTCAGCTCTGCTCTTTGAGGGCGCGTTCGCGCTCGTGCAGAGTGGGGTGAGAGTAGTGGAAGCGGCTGAAAAGCGGGTCGGGCGTGAGGTTGGAAAGGTTTTTTTCGTGGAGCTTTCGGAGGGCACGGAGGAGCGGCTCGTATTCGCCCTGCGCATTGCGGGCGAAGCGGTCGGCCTGGTATTCGTGGGCGCGCGACCAGGCGTTACTGAGCGGGGCAAACCAGAAGCTGGCCAGCCCACTGAGCAAGCTGAAGAGCAGGAAGGCCGGTGCCACTGCCTCGACATTCTCAAACCCAAAGGCCGCCGTGAACCAGCCGCTCGCCGCCAGCCAGCCGAGCAGGGCAAAGGCCACCAGCCCCATAACTGCCGAAACTGCCACCCGCCGCGGGATGTGCCCGAGCTTGAAGTGCCCGATCTCGTGCGCTAGCACGCCCTCCAGCTCGGCGGGGTCGAGCTGCTCGACCAGCGTGTCGTAGAGCACGATGCGCCGAAAGCCACCGAATCCCGTGAAAAAGGCGTTGCTGTGGGCGCTGCGGCGGCTGCCGTCCATCACGAAAATCTCCTTGGCGGGAAACTTCGTGCGCTCGGCCAGCTTAAAGAGGCGCTCGCGCAGCTCGCCCTCGGGCAGGGGCTCGAACTTGTTGAAAAGCGGCATGATGAACATGGGGTAGATCACCAGCATCATCAGTTGAAACACAAAAAACGCGGCATAGCCCCAGAGCCACCAGGTGTTGGGCAGCCACTGATAAAACGCAAAGAGCAGCGCCAGCAGCGGCACCGTCAGCAGCATCCCGATGACCAGCCCCTTCACCTTGTCCGTCACCCAAAGGCCGACCGAGCTTTTGTTAAACCCGTAGCGCTCCTCGATGACGAATTGCGCGTAATACTCCCAGGGCAAACCGGGGATGGAAAGCAGCACGCCGATCAAAAAGAGCGCGGTCGCCTGACCCCAGATGTCGCTGCCAAACCAGCCCGTCAGCAGACCATAGAGCAGCGGCAGCAGCCCACTGCCCAGCACGATAAAGAGCACGGCGGCGTCGAAGAGGTTGGCCTTGGTGCCAAAGCGGCTGCGATCGAGGGTGTAATTGACCGACTTTTTGTAGGTCTCGTCATCGAAGATGCCCTTGTAGGCCTCGGGCACCGCGTCGGCATGGCGACGCACGCTCTTGCGGTTGCGGGCATCGAGCCACTCTTCGACGATGGTCTTGGCCGCGATCAGCACGGCGACGACCAGTAAAGCTTCCATTGCGACAGGCATCCACCCACCCTAGACCAGCGCCCGCCGAAATCAACTTCCTTTATCCAACCTTGTTTGGCGAGCTTT
>CAYQTM010000239.1:0-3846 GCA_964420355.1 uncultured Opitutales bacterium | reverse complement strand
GAACCGTTTTGTCGCGTGCACTGAGGAAGCAGGGCGCGCTCTACCTGATGGACAGGCGGTTTGCGGCGGTCAATGAGGCGAAGTGGCGGGCGATTGTGCGGGTTTTACGGCGCTTTCAGGGGCAGAAGAAGACCTGTCTGGTCGTCCACCACGATCTGGCCACGGTGGCCGAATACTTCGACTACGTGGTGCTGCTGAATATGCGGGTGGTCGCCGCCGGGCCGACTGAGGCGGTCTTCACCGAGGAGAACCTGCGCAAAACTTACGGTGGCAAGCTCACCCTGCTCTCGCGTGCCGCCGAGGCGCTGCGCCGCTCGAAGGGGGAGGACTGATGGGCGCGCTGGCGGCAATGCAGGCACCGCTGCTGGCGCAGGCCGAGGGCTGGCCGGGCTGGGTGGCGGTGCGCGATGTGCTGCTGCTGCACAATTACAACACGCGGCTGGTGGTGCTGAGCACGACGCTGCTGGGGCTGTCCTGTGGGCTGATCGGCGCGTTTCTGCTGCTGCGGCGGCGGTCGCTGCTGAGCGATGCGCTGGCACACGCTACGCTGCCGGGGATCGCGTTAGCCTTTCTGTTCATGGTGCTGGCGGGCGGCTCGGGCAAGGCGCTGCCGGGGTTGCTGGCGGGGGCGGCGGTGACGGGCGGGCTGGGCTGCGGGCTGGTGCTGCTGATCCGCAACCTGACGCGGGTGAAGGACGACGCGGCGATGGGCATCGTGCTGAGCGTGTTTTTCGGGCTGGGCGTGGCGCTGCTCGGGATGGTGCAGACCCTGCCCGAGGGCAGCGCGGCGGGGCTGGAATCTTTCATCTATGGCAAGGCGGCCTCGATGGTGGCGAGCGACTTTTGGCTGCTGAGCTGGATTTCGCTGGCGGTGATCGGGGCGTCGGTGCTGTTTTTCAAGGAGTTTCGACTGCTCTGTTTCGACGAGGGCTACGGGGTGTCGCTGGGCTGGCCGATGACGCGGCTCGACCTGCTGATGCTTGGGCTGGTGACGCTCGCGGTGGTGGCGGGCTTGCAGGCGGTCGGGCTGATCCTGATCATCGCTTTCCTGATCATCCCGGCGGCGGCGGCGCGCTTCTGGACGGACGATCTTGGGGTGATGCTGCTGCTCTCGGGGGTGATCGGCGCGGCGAGCGGCTGGCTGGGTTCATCGGTGAGCGCCCTGCTGCCGAGGCTGCCCGCCGGGGCGATCATCGTGCTGGTGGCGACGGTGGTGTTCGGGCTGAGCCTGTTTCTCGGGAGCACGCGCGGGGTGCTGTTTCGGCTGCTGCGGCAGGGGTCGCTGCGTAAAAAAGTGCGGCAGCAACACCTGCTGCGGGCGGTGTTCGAGCTGCTGGAGGCCAAGGCACAGGCGGCGGGTGAGGCCATCGACGGCGGGCGCGAAGTGCGGATTCAGGAGGTGCTCGCCAAGCGCAGTTGGACGCGCGCAGAGCTGGAAAAGGCGCTCAAGGAGGCGGATTCTGCCGACTATCTGGCCGAGCGCGACGCCGAGCATCTGCGCCTGAGCGCCCACGGGTTCCGCCGCGCCGCCCAGATCACCCGCAACCACCGCCTTTGGGAAATCTACCTGATCGAGCACGCCGACATCGCCCCCAGCCACGTCGACCGCGACGCCGACACGGTTGAGCACATCCTCGGCGAAGACATGATCCGGGATCTCGAATTACTCCTCGAACAACGCAGCACCCGTCCGCCCGCGCGCCCGACCCTGCCCCCGCGCAGCCCCCACGAGATCCGTTCCTGAGAGCGCCCACCATGAAGCCGCCGCTCAGCGAAGGATGTACGCAAGCCCAGCAATCGACTTATCGCCCGCTGAGCGCTTCCATCAGGCTTTCGATACTTTTCTTACTCCAAGCCTTGGTGGGATTGGGGAGCGGCTTACCCGCAGCCTTGAGCTCACGAATTCTGGCACGTCCTGCTTTAAGCCGCGCATCAAATTCCTTCCGAGTCATCCGTTTGAATGAGGTGCTTTGCTGCTTTTGCGTAGTAGTGCTCATGTCGTTCAAGATAGTGAAGGGCACCGTTGGAATCAAGCTCTCTGGGGCGCAAAAACCGTCGGCGGATTAAATTGGCATTTCCATTCTGGGGAAAGGCGGTTAAGTTCGGCGCATGTCAGAAGTTCGTGTCCGATTTGCACCCAGCCCGACCGGGTTTTTTCACATTGGTGGCGCCCGCACGGCGCTCTTTAACTGGCTCTATGCTCGCAAAACGGGCGGCACTTTTGTCCTGCGGATCGAGGATACCGACCGCGAGCGCAATCTGGAAGCGGCGCTGGGGCCGATCCTCGAGGGGCTGAAATGGCTGGGGCTGAACTGGGATGAGGGGCCGGAGGTCGGCGGCGAATACGGGCCTTACTTTCAGAGCGAGCGCGGGGAGATTTACAAGGATTACCTGGCCAAGCTGCAGGCCGCCGGGCGCACTTACGAGAAAGATGGCGCGATCTGGTTTAAGCTGGTCGGCGAGCGCTACACCGCTTACGACGCTCACCTGAAGCAAGAGGTCGAGAAGGTGAAGACCGAGGCGGTGGTGATCGACGACGCCATTCGCGGGCGGGTGGAGCGCCGCGAGGAGCGCGACTTTGTGATTGTGCGTCAGGACGGGTCGCCGGTGTTTCACTTTGTGAATGTGGTGGACGACATCGCGATGGGCATCACCCACGTCATTCGCGGCGAGGATCACCTTTCCAACACCAGCAAGCACGTCGAGCTCTTCAACGCTTTTGGGGTGACGCCGCCCAAGTTCGCGCATATCCCGCTCATTCTGAAGAAAGACGGGCCGGGCAAGATGAGCAAGCGCGACAAGGGGTCGCTGGTCGAGGAGTATCAGGCGCGGCACTACCTGCCCGAGGCGGTGCGCAACTATCTGTGCCTGCTCGGGTGGTCGCCTAAGGATGACCGCGAGGTGCTGCCGATCGACGAGGTGATCGAGCTGTTCAGTCTGGAGGGGATCAACAAGAACAACGCGCGTTTTGATGACCGCAAGCTGGACTTTATCAACGCCGCTTACCTGCGGGCGCTGCCGGTCGAGACCTTCTGCTGGCTGGCCGTGCCCATCCTGATCGAAGCGGGCGTGGTGCCCGCCGACGCCGACGAGGACGGCATTCACGCGATGCTGAGCATCTGCCAGGAGAAGGTGCGGAGCTTCGACACGCTGGCACCCTTTGTTGCCTACTTCTTCACGGAGGACTTCGAGGTCGACGACAAGGCCAAGCAAAAGGTGCTGAAGAAGGGCGACCCCAAGGCGCGCCTCGAAGAGTTCCTCGCCGCCCTGCCTGAGATGGACGTCAGCGACGAGTCCGCCACCGAGGCCAAGGTCGGTGCCCTCGCCGAGCAACATGGCGTTAGCACTGGCGAATACATCCACCCCGTTCGTCTGGCGGTCAGCGGCACCAACGTCGGCCCCAGCTTCTACAGTCTCCTCCGCGTCCTCGGCCACGACCGCGTCGAAGCCCGCATCCGCCGCTTTCTCGAAAAAGAGATCGACTGAACAAGTATCGTCCGAGGAGATTTATCGCGCGAGGGTCGGGCTGTTTTTCCTTGGATGGGTGAGAAAGGGGGCTTAATCTGGGCGGCGATGAAACAATGCCCGGTTTTGCGGGTTTTCTATAACTAGAGACTTTACATGATGGAACGCCCTGAAAATTACCTTACCCGCCCTGCACTCGCCCGCCAGCGTGGCTTTTCCCTGATCGAGATCATGATCGTGATCGGCCTGCTGATGCTGATTATGACACTTGTGATCTCGAACGTGGACGGGCTGTTTGGCGGAGGTCAGGAAGACGTCGCCGAGATGTGGGTGAAGAGCGCTGCGGCCACCCCGCTGACCAAATACCGCGTCGACACCGGC
>CAYQTM010000238.1:0-3875 GCA_964420355.1 uncultured Opitutales bacterium | reverse complement strand
TGGCTAATCAGGCGCTCAGGCTGAAGAGCGTGGCGAGGGAGAGGCCGAGGTAGAGCATCGACATGAGGGTCAGGCAGAGGTCAAAGTGACGGAAAAATCGCCCAACGTTCCAGTAAAAGCCGGTGTAGGCGGCCAGCACCAGCGCCAGCCAGGCGGCGGTCGAGCCCGCCAGCATCTGGGCGCGTTCGAGAATGACGGCGCGGGCACCATCGAGGTTGCCCAGCGTCTCGGCCTGCATCGGCAGCAGGATGAAAAAGACCGCAGTGAAGAGCAGGAGCACGGCTGTGCTCGTAATAGCGACGACAATATGTTCTTTCATAGCTTCGCAAGGGTGAAAATAGTTCTAAGTTGTTAGTTCTGAGTTCTGAGCAACGGCACTGTGTTGGAAGGCTGGATGGCGAGTGCGGTGTTTTTTGAGTTTCTGCACGGCTGGTTCTAGCACAGATATGCTCAGGTCTCTCATGCTCAGAACTGAAAGCGGATCGTTCAGAGCTGATTGAGAAAACGGAATCAAGTCGTCAAAATTAAGTAAATTTTAACGTCGAGCTAGGGGATTTTTTCGGGGCAGGTCGGGAAAGCGCATCCAATAGAGGAGTCCGCCATAGATAAGGATGGCGGCGGGGATGAGGGTCGCTATCTGGGTGAAGGCGCGCAGCTTGGGCGGCTCGGGCCAGGGGAGGTAGGCGTAGGCGAAGATGAGGCCGAGGCTCATCGCGGCGGTGGCGGCGAGGGCTTGCAGGGCGTGGCGCAGGGGTGCCGAGCCGACCGACTGGAGGCTCCCGCGCAGGCTCAGCGCGAGCATCAGACATTGCAGCGCCGAGGCCAGAATGTTGGCGAGCGCCAGCCCGAGGATGCCCAGCGGCACCACCAGCAGCAAACTCAGGCCGAGGTTGATCCCCAGATTCCACACCGAGACGCGCAGGGGCGTCCGCATGTCTTTTTTCGCATGAAAAGCGCGCACCTGCAGGCTGGCGATGGCATAAAACGGCAGACCCAGCGCGTAAACCGCCACCACTGGCACGCTCCGCGCGACATCCTCCGCCCCAAAGCGTCCCCAGGCAAAAAGCGCCGTCACAATCGGCTCGGCCAGCAGCGCCAGACCCGCCGCCGCCGGCAGCATAATGGCGAGTATCAGCCGCAAGCCCTGATGAAACGTGTCGCTGAAGCCCCGCGCATCCGCCGCAGCCGCCAGGCGACTGAGCGCCGGAAACACCACCGTCGTGATCGAAATGGTGAAGACCCCCAGCGGCAGCTCCATCAGGCGATTGGCCAGATAGACGATCGACGCGCCATCCGGTGCCGCCTCGAAGGCGATCACGCGCGACACCAGAATATTGATCTGCAAAATCGCCGCGCCGCCCAAACCCGGCAGCAGCAGCGCCCAGACCTCCCGCAACTGCTCAGCGTGGTCGCCTGCCTCCGCCGCCCGCACCACCCGCGGACGCCAGCCCTCGCGCATCAGCGCCCAAACCGGCGCCGCCAGTTGCAGCGCCCCGCCGATCAGCACGCCCGCGCAGAGGTAAAACACGCGCTGCTCGGGCGTCTCGGCCATCCACAGCCCCAGCCCGCCCAGCGCGATGATGATCGAGAGGTTGAGCAGGATCGGCGAGAGCGCCGCCACCGCAAAGCGCTCCAGAATCTGCAAGGCCGCGACAATCACCGCCGCCGCGCAGATCAGCACCAGATAGGGGATCAGCAGCACCCCCAACTGCGCCGCAAGCGCCCACTTGGCGTCCAGCGCCTCGCCGCCCCAGAGCCACAGCCCGCCAAAAATCAGCCCAAACACCAGCGCCAGCCCGGCCAGCACCGGCAACAGCCGCCGCAGCACCGCATTCAGCAGGGCAAAAAAACCGCCCCGACCCGCCGCCAGCTCCCGCCCAAACACGGGGATCAGCGCCGAAGTCATCGCGCCCTCGCCCAGCAGCCGCCGAAACAGATTGGGAAATGTAAAGGCGAGCACGAAAGCGTCGTTCACCCTGCCAGCACCCAGCGCCGCAAAAATTAAAATGTCCCGCAGCAAGCCCAGCACCCGCGATCCCGCGGTCGAACCGGCCACCACCGCCATGTGCTGCAAATTTTTAGGCATGACAAGCCCCTCCGCTATCGGTAATCTCCGAGATAAATGCAACCCAATTCGCCCCGCGCGGTCACAGTGGCTCCGCAACTGCTCTATTTGCCCGCCCGCCGCACGACGGTTTCGGCTGCATAAAAGATTCCCCCATACAGCCCCATTTGTGATTTTTAAAGATATTCAATCCAGATGAATTTAATCAACAAACTCTCCGAGCGTCTGGCACGCCACCCCAAGCGCATCGTTTTCCCCGAAGGCGCGGATCCGCGCATCCTGCAGGCCGCGCGGCAATTCGCCAAGCGCAAGCTCGGTGTGCCCATTTTGCTGGGGGATCGGCAGAAAATTAAGGACAACGCCGCCCAGCTCGACATCAAGCTCGACCACATCCGCATCATCGAGCCGGAGCGCAGCGAGGAGGTGGAGCTGTTCGTGAAAAAGTTTCAGGGGCTGCGGCGCTTTGCCGGGCTGAACGACCGCGAGGTGCGCGACTACGTCATCAACAACAACTACTTTGCCGCGCTGATGCTCGCCACCGGGCAGGCCAGCGCCATCGTGTCCGGCGCGACGGTCACCGCCAGCAGCGCCCTGCGCCCGCTCATCCAGATCGTGCCGCGCGATGGCAACATCGAGACGGTGTCCTCGCTCCAGATGGTGGAGCTGGACGACAAGCGCTTTGGCACCGATGGCGTGATGTTCATGGCCGACTGCGCCGTGGTGCCCGAGCCCACAGCCGAGCAGCTCAGCGACATCGCGATCACCACCGCCGCGCTCAGCTACCACCTCACCAACGTGACGCCTCGCGTGGCCATGCTCAGCTACACCTCCAAGAGCACCAACAGCAAGCGCCCGGCGGTCGCCAAGATGAAGGCCGCCACCGAGCTGGCGCACGAGAAGGCGCGCCGCCTCGAAATCCCGATGGAGATCGACGGCGAGCTTCAGGTCGACGCCGCGCTCGACCTCAACATCGCGCGCCTCAAGGGCATAGAAAGCAGCGTGGCCGGGCGCGCCAACGTCCTCATCTTCCCCGACCTCGCGGCGGGCAACATCGCGATGAAGATGGTGCAGATCCTCGGCGGCGCCTCGCTCACCTACGGCCCGATCCTCACCGGCCTCAGCAAGCCCGCCGCCGAGATCAGCCGCGGGGCCAGCGCCCACGACATCTTTGGCTCCGCTGTCATCGTCGGCTCTCAGGCCATCGACCACAAACTCCTCCACCCAACCGGCGACGACGAGGATTGATCGCCCTCAGGCGACGTTTTCGCTGCGTTTGGGGTCGTAGCGGAGGCGGCGGGAGAGCATGAAGACGAGCTGTTCGAGGGCGTGGTTGCGCTCGCGGAGGTCGCGCAGGTAGTTGAGCATGCTCTCGCGTCCGGGTGTGGATTTGGCAATGCGCGAGTAGTAGTCGGCCATCAGCGGCAGGACGGAGCCGTGTCCGACGACCAGCTTGCGGTATTGTTTGCGGAAAAATTCGAGACCCTGCGTTTCCAGTGAGGGGCGTTGCAGCATCCACCAGACGATATTGTAAAACACCTCGACCCGCGCACCCCAGCGATACTCGTTATTCTGGTAGATCATCGAGCGCGACTTGGCGTGGTGGACGTAGTCGAAGAGCACTTCGCGCAGCATGACCACGTTGCCAGCGGCGGCGCACTTGAGCACAAAATACATCACCTCGGCCTCGTTGGACATCATCTCCGGGTAGCCGCCAACCCGCTCCAGCAGGCTCTTGCGGAAGGTGATCGAGGAGTTGGCGATCGCGTAGGTTTTCCAGAGCATCCCAAAGCTCAGCTTGTAGCGGTCGTCC
>CAYQTM010000237.1:0-3880 GCA_964420355.1 uncultured Opitutales bacterium | reverse complement strand
GAGATCGAGCTTCAGCGACTGCGCCTTGATCGCCATGATCGTCGACATGCAGGTCATCGTTGCGGTCGCCAGCAGGTCGGTGGGCGAAAAAGCCTCGCCCTTGCCGTGATTGTCGACTGGGGCATCGGTCAGCAGCTCGTTGCCCGAAGGCCCGTGCACCGCTCGGCAGCGCAGGCCGCCCAAGTATTCGCCAGTAATCTCAACCATTGGCAAACTTTAACCAAGCGATCCGCGCAGGTCAAACTTCGCCAGATTTAGAGCCGATTTAGAGCAGGGAAACCGGCAGCTCTTCTTCGTAATGGGGTTCCGGCTCGGGTTCGGGTTCGGGTTCGCGAGCGCGGGCGGCTTTTTTGCGGGTGGGGGGTTGCTTGGGGCTGATCTGCTTGGGTTTCAGTTGTGCGAGTTGTCTCAGGTCACCCTTCAGGGGATATGCGGCATCCGGCATATTCGCGAGCGCATTGAGCATGGCGGTTAAGAGCGGGCTGGCCGGGCTGCTCAGCGAATAAATTTGCCACTGGGCGCGGCGCTGGGCTTTGACCAGGCCGTGCGCGCGCAGAATGGCAAGCTGCTTCGAGACTTTGACCTGAGTTTCGCCCAGCACGGACATCAGCTCGCCGACTGCGCAGGGGCGGGCGTTGAGCAGGTTGAGGATGCGGAGGCGCTGCGGGTCGTTGGCAATCTGGAGAAGGGGTCGAGTTTGCATGACGTTAGTGTGCCGCCATTCGCATATACCCGCAAGCGTATTTTCAATATTTCTCTGCGCTTACACATCCTCGGGCGCACAAAGCTCCTCCGCCAGATCTTCGATGGGGTATGTCCAGATTTCCGAGAGAGTCGGGTGATACCAGTCGGCCTTGAGCAAATCAGCGATGTCGGCGCGGGTGGCCACGGGGTAAGTCATCGCGTGGATCAGCTCGCTCGCCTCGTGTCCGACCGCCTCGGCACCGATCAGGCGGCAGGTTTTGCGATCCGCGACCAGCTTCACATAGCCGTAGGTGGCGTCCATCGTGATCGACTTGCCGTGGTCGTCGAAGGGGAACTCGGCGCAGAGCACATCAAAGCCGCGCGCCCGCGCCGCCACCTCGGTCAACCCGACAATCCCCACGCGCGGGTCGGTGAAGACCACGCTCATCAACTTGTCGTAATTCATCGTCTCGGGATCCTGCCCCAGCGCATGGCGCGCCGCTACCTCGCCCTGCTGAAGCGCCACATGCACAATCTCAAACGGCCCAGCTACATCCCCGGCAGCGTATATGCGCGAATTGGTAGTTATCTGACAGTCGCCCGTCTTGATATGCCCGCTTGGCGCGATCTGCACGCCCGCCGCCTCCAAGCCCAGCCCGGCGGTATTCGGTCGGCGCCCCAGCGCATTGAACAGCAGGTTGGCGCGCACGATATGCTCCTGCCCATCCTGCTCAAATCGCGCGAACACCCACTCGCCGCGCTTGCCGACTTCCAGCAGATGCGTGTCCGTGTAAAGCTCGATCCCCTCGTCGCGAAAAGCCTGCTCGACCACCCGCGCCGCCTCCAGCGTGGTCTCGCGCAGAATGTGGCTGCTGCGCTGAACCATGATGACCCGCGCGCCCATCCTCCGAAGATACTGCGCCAGCTCGCAGGCCACCACGCCGCCGCCCAGCACCAGCACCGACTCCGGCAGCTCGGCCAGCTCCAGAATCTCGTCGCTGGTCACGCGAGGGGTCTCGGCCAGCCCCGGAACCGGCGGCTCGTTCACCACCGACCCGGTCGCGATCAAAAAATGCTCTGCCGTAATCTCGCGCCCATCGTCCAAGGCCACCCGATCCGCCGCCACAAAGTGCGCCTTCGCCCGGTATAGGGTGAAGCGATCCGACTCCAACTGCCCGACGCGGTAATCCTGAAACTCCTTGATCTTCCGTCGCTTACGCTCCTGCACTGCGCGCATATCGGCGGCGGCCTCGGGGATGCGCAGCCCATAGCGCTCCCCATGTCGCGCGTGATGCAGCACCTCAGCGCTATGAATCAGCGTCTTCGACGGCATGCAACCCCGCAAGATGCACAGCCCTCCCAACTCGCTCGCCCCGTCGATAATCGCCACCCTATCGACCGACTCCCGAGCCGTCCGCGCCGCCGCATAGCCCGCGCTCCCGCCCCCGATCACGACAAAATCAAAGTGCTCCGCCATAGTAAAACACTCTTGCCGCCACCCGATAAATGGCAAGGTTTAAACCCATCGCAGGCGCAAAGCCGCTAATCCTCAGCCTTATCCGCCGAATCCTGAATCCCCCGACCCAGATTCTGTAAATCCTCCCCGAGCCCCTCCATCGTATTGCAGCCACTCCCCCCGAGCAGCAGCAGGCTCATCAAAGCCAGGTAGCAAAATTTTGTTTTCATAGCAGAAAGGCTAAGCGACGTTGGTGCGGATGTTATTCAGCTTGCAGTAACGGAAGGTTCAGAAAAATCAGCGCCAATAATGTTACACCTAGCAAGGGCGGGACTGCAACTTTCTCGTGCAAAATTATGGCTACTTTAAGCACATCGCAACGCCCTGCCACACCAAGGCCACCCCTACCCAAAAGAGTGCCGATGATTCAAGCGAGGGTGAAAGCGCAGTGCGCCGTAAAGCACTGGCTTGCCATGCGGGGGAAGAATCGGCAGGCTGAGGCGCGATGGGGTCTTTGCATATCAAGAACGGGAGGGTGATCGACCCGGCTTATGGGCGCGATGCGGTTGGGGATGTCTTCGTGCTCGATGGCAAGGTGGTGGAGGCGTTGCCCCCCGGCGGAGCGAGCGCCGCTGAGGTGATCGACGCGACCGGCTTGGTCGTCTGCCCGGGCTTTGTCGACCTGCACGTCCACTTGCGCGAGCCCGGCGGCGGCCACAAGGAGACCATCGGCACCGGCACCCGCGCGGCGGCAGCGGGCGGCTTCACCACGGTGGTCTGCATGCCCAACACCTCGCCGGCCTGCGATACGGCGGGCACGCTTCAGTTTATTAAAGACCGCATCGCACGCGACGCCATCGTGCAGGTGCTGCCGACGGGCTGCCTGACCGTCGGTTCGCTGGGCGAAGACTTGGCACCGCTCGGCCAATTGGCCACGGCGGGCGCGGTGGCGGTCTCGGATGGCGACCGCTGCGTGCAAAACAACGACCTGATGCGCCGCATCTGCCAATACGCCTCCATGTTCGACCTCCCCGTGCTCGACCACTGCGAGGACTACTCGCTGGCGAGCGCGGGCGTGGCGCCTGAGGGCGCGGTCGCGCTGCGGCCGGGCCTGGCCGGTTCGCCGCGTGCCGCCGCGGAGCTGATGGTGGCGCGCAACACCGTCCTCGCCACCCCCATCCCCGTCCACCCCCCCATTCAGCCCCCCCCCCCCCCCCCCTCCGTCGCTACCCTCCCCCCCGCTCGCCCGCCGGGCGCGCGCCCGACCGCCGACGTGCTCCTCCCGCTCGACCTCGCCAATCTCGAGGGGCTCCTCGACGGCCTCAAGGTCAGCGACAGCCTCCGCCTCGGGACCAGCAACGGCGCTGGTCCCGGAGGTCCGCGGCCGGCGACCTCCCCCGCTCACGCGGCGCCTCGGGGGGCGGCGCCCCCGCGCCCCTCCGCGCCGAGCGCCGAGCCCCCACGACCGGCCTCCGCGCGCCCTTCCGTCCACCCGGCCGGGGAAGATCTCACCCACCCCTCGACGCCGGCCCCCCCGCCGACGCCGAAGTGAGCTGGGCGCCCGCGGGGCGTCTCCTGGGCGCGAGCCGAGGCTCCGCGCCTCGGTCGGTCGGATCCAGCGCAACGCCTCGAGCAGAGTGAGCTCGCAGGTGGCGATCAGCCCGAGGCAGACGAGCACGAACCCCTGCTCCGACTCCGCGAACGGGACCCCGCCCACGTTCATGACGAGGCGCCCGGAGA
>CAYQTM010000236.1:0-3883 GCA_964420355.1 uncultured Opitutales bacterium | reverse complement strand
TGAGGTTGGGCGGGTCGAGGAGGAGCTTGACGAGGGCGAGGCGGCTTTTTTCGCCACCGCTGAGCACGCCGACCTGCTTGAAAACGCTGTCGCCAGTGAAGAGGAAGCCGCCGAGGATGGTGCGCACTTCCATGTCGGTGATGCCCCGCACCCCTTCACGCGCCTCGTCGAGCACCTTGCGGCGGGTGTTGAGCACTTCGGTGCGCTGCTGGGAAAAGTAACCGCAGTTCACCCGCAGACCCAGCTCGCGGTGCCCGGCCTGAATGGGCACGATGTCGCCCAGAATTTTCAGCAAGGTAGACTTCCCCGCGCCGTTGGGGCCGACCAGCACGATCCGCTGACCCCGCTCCAGGCTCAGGTTGAGGTTCGCATAGACCACGTGCTCGCCGTAGGCCTGGCGCACGCCCTCCAGAGTGGCAACCTTCTGCCCGCTGCGTTCGGGTTGAGGGAAGGAAAAGTGGACGGTGGCTTCGGGGTCGTCCGGCGGCTCGATGCGCTCGAGTTTTTCCAGCATTTTGATGCGCGATTGCACCTGCCGCGCCTTGGTCGCCTTGGCGCGAAAGCGGTTGATGAAGTCCTCGGTGGCGGTGATCTCCCGCTGCTGGTTGTCATAGGCGGCTCGCTGCTGCTCGCGACGCGCCTCGCGCTGCACCAGAAAGGCGTCGTAGTTGCCCGTATAACTATGCAGCTTGCGATGGGCGATCTCTACGTGGTGGTCGCAGATGCCATTGAGAAAGGCGCGGTCGTGCGAGATGGTCAGAATCGCGCCCGGATACTGGCTGAGGTGCTGCTGAAACCAGCCGAGCGTCTCCAGGTCGAGGTGGTTGGTCGGCTCGTCCAGCATCAGCAGATCCGGCTCCATCAGCAGCAAACGCGCGAGATGGGCACGCATGACCCACCCGCCGGAAAGGGTGTGTGCGGGCTTGAAAAAATCGCTCTCCCGAAAGGCGAGCTGCGAGAGAATTTTCTGCGCCCGGGGCAAGAGCTTCGGGCCGCCGATCTCCTGCCAGCGCATTTGCGCCTCCTGATGCTCGGGGTCGGCGGGATCGGGGTGCTCGCGCAGCCGACGCTGCATCAGCGCGATTTCCGGCGAAATCCCGCTCGCTAACTCCAGCACTGTTTCCTCGCCCGAAGGCGCGCTCTCCTGCGGCAGATAGCCCAGCGAGGTGCCCCGCATCAGCTCCACCTGCCCCGCGTCGGCCTCCATCTGCCCGAGCACAATGCTGAAAAGGGTGGTTTTGCCCGCGCCATTCGGCCCCACCAGCCCAAAACGCTCCCCACGATTGACCTGCAGGGAGGCGCCAGAAAAGAGCGTCCGCGCCCCAAAGGCCTTCTCAAGATTGGAAATCGTCAGCATCGTGAAAACCCGGCATAGAAGCAGAAAATCAGTCTCTACGCACGGAAAAAGCGCAAGCTTCAAAAGCCGGGCGAGCACTGGAGCGCCGACAAATCGCCGGCAAGCGATCCGTTGTCTCGGATTGACAGGCCGCACGCCAGGCGTCTCCTTACAGACATGCTTCGACGCATTCTGAGCGCGCTTTCAGGCAATCCCCATTCTGGTGACGGTGAGATTTCGCCTTTGCATCCTCGATTCAACCAGCCGCCGCAGCCGGAAGAGGCAGAGAGCGAAGCATTGCCCTTTTACAACACCTTTGCGCTCAAAGACGGCCATGTCCTCGCCGAGGAACTGCGGCGCTACGAGATCCCCTTCGAGGTCGAGTTCGACGACGGCATCAGCCGGGTGAACCCGCATTTCGGCAGCGGTGGTCACGAGGCCACCATGAGCCTCTACATCGCCGACCAACACCGCCCAATCCTCGACGACTTGGTCAAGCTCCACTTCCACCAGTAGCGATCCGATAGGCTGAGTCACGCTGGCCGCCTGACGAAGCCAGCTCAAGCCCGAATCCTGTCGAAGACTACTGACCAGCGCCCATCTCTGAACGCGTCCTTTCCAGCCAACTGGTGCTTGCCAAAGCCCGATTGAGCGAGCCATCAGCCCGTTGGGGTGCGCCATTTACGGAGTCCCCAGTGGAGGAAGAGCGCCGTCCCGAGGCAGGTGCCGGCGGAGACCAGCACCATCGCGGCGTAAACCTCGGGCGGCATCGCCCAGTCGCCGAGGGCGCGTCCGCGTTCGATGATGACCATCGTGATCTCCGCACGGGGCACCATGCTGGCACCCAGCAGAAGGACTCCCGTGGCACTGGTGAACTTCCAGGCGGTGCAGGCAGTGCCAGCCAGTTTTCCCAGAATCGCCACCGCGAGCAGGATCCCACCGAGACCCAGCGCGCCGCCGAGCACCGAGGGGTCGATCTGGAAGCCGATGTTGATAAAGAAAAAGGGGACAAAGAAGATGTAGAGCGCCCGATAAAATTTCTCTATCGCAAACTTTTCCGGGTGCTGGCTGAGCATCAGCCCGGCAAAGAGTGCGCCAATCGGCAGCGACAGCCCAACGATGCCCGCCAGACCCGCGATGGCAATGCCGACGCTAAAAGCAAAAATCACCCGCGAAGCCTGATCTCCGAGGCAGCCCGCTGCTTTTTCCAGAAATGTTTCGAGGTAGCGGCCAAGCAGATAAAGCGCGCTTGTGAACAGCCCCAGCTTGAGCAGAAAGATGCCGCCTTGGCGCAGCAGGGGCGTCCATTCGAGCGCCGAACCGGCACCGGCATCGCCCTCGCCAGCCGCTTTCAGCATTGGGGCGAGGCTGAAGAGCAGCGCCATTAGCATCACGCCCGAGATGTCGTCCAGTTCCGCCGTGTCGAGCAGCAGCTTGCCATCGCTGCTCTTCATTGCGCCCATTTCCTCCCAGACCGCGACCGAAACGCCGACGCTCGTCGCCGTCATCGCCACGCCGATGAAGAGGCTGGGTGCCAGATCAAAGCCGAGCCAATCGCGCATGATGAAGTAGGCAGGCAACCCGCTGAGCAGGATGTTGGGCAGCCAGATAATCCCGGCCTTGGGGAGCTGCTTCACAAGCTCCTTGAGATTGCTTTCCACGCCCACTTTAAAGAGCAGAACCACCAGACCGATTGCGCCCAGAAATTCCAGCACCGCCAACTGCGTCTCATGGGCAAAGCGGTATTGGGAATCGAAGCCGCCCAGCAGCATCCCCAGCCCAAGAAAGCCGACCACCGCCGGCAGCGATAGCTTTTCGAGTCCGCGCCGCACGAACAAGGCGGCGAGCAACAGAGCACCCGCGCCAAAGACGGCGAGCGGGATGGCTTGTGTCTCACTCATTTTCGGCTAGCGCTGTTCGATGTCAGCGACTTGGCGGAGCGTCTCGACGACACTGTCGGGGTTGAGCGAGATGGAGTCGATGCCGTGGCGCACGAGGAATTCGGCGAAGTCTGGCTTGTCGCTGGGACCTTGCCCGCAGATGCCCACCTTGACGCCCTCGGCGTGCGCGGTCTCAAGGAGCTGGCGGATGGCGGTGGTGACCGCTGGGTTGCGCTCGTCGAAGAGGTCGCTCAATTCCTCGGAATCACGGCTGACGCCCAGCACGAGTTGAGTGAGGTCGTTCGAGCCGATGGAAAAGCCGTCGCAGCGCTGGGCGAAGGCCTTCGCCTCGAAAATGTTGGAGGGAATCTCAGCCATCAAATAGATGCGCAGACCGTTGCGCCCGCGCACCAGACCGTGCTCAGCCATGATTTCAAGCACCCGGTCACACTCTTCGGGGCTGCGGACGAAGGGGATCATGACGACCACGTTGGTCAGGCCCACCTCGTCGCGCACCCGACGCAGGGCGTCGCACTCCAGCGCAAAGGCGTCGCAGTAGCGTTCGCTGTGATAGCGCGCGGCACCGCGGAAGCCGAGCATGGGGTTCTCCTCTTCGGGCTCGAAGGTCTGGCCGGTCCATTTCTCGTCCATTTTGAGCAAGGCGGCG
>CAYQTM010000235.1:0-3899 GCA_964420355.1 uncultured Opitutales bacterium | reverse complement strand
GGGACGGCCTGGCCCAACAGCTGGACCGGCGCGCGCTGGCGGGGAAGGGGGGCGACGGTGGGCTGCTCAGTTGGGCGCTCTTCCACTACCGCAAAAAGGCGCGGGCACGCTATTGGGCGCCGCTGCGTTCGGGTCGACGTTTTTGTATCTCACGCAGAGGGTCGGAGAGGCGGAGATGGGGAGAGCGGGCTTCGAGCCTGTTTGTCGGGAATGAAGCTTACTCGACCGTGGTAATGTCCGGCTCGAAGGACACAGTAAGACGGTATTGCTGACCCGGACGCATGACGAGCGGGTGCTCGCGGCTGAGGGTCTGGAGGTAGTGGATGTTGCCCCAGTAGCCCCGGTAAGCGGGGTCGTTGGTGACCACATCGGTCTCCTCCCATTGCGCCTGAAAGTCGTCGCGCACCACCGAGGCTCGCAGCCCTTCGGCTCCCAGCGCCAGCGCATTGCCGGGGCGGAAGTGCGAGTGCGGGGTGCCGATTGCCATGACGTAGCGCAGCTTCTCAAGCTTCACCTGATTCTTCACCGTGTAGATGAACTCGCTGGTAATCTTGTTGCCGATAAAGCTCCACGACACCTTGACCGAGCCCACGCCGTTGAGAAACTTCTCCTCGGTCGTAATCAGCTCCGGCTGCTCATAGCTGAAGACCACCGCCTTTTGCGCGCCGAGGCTGGTCGTGCAGCGGCGACCATAAAAGGCGGGCACAGTGGCCTTGCCCTGAAAGGTCAGCTCGGGCAGCAATATCGGCAAATACGTATTGGCCGGAAAATCAAACACGCCCGGACAGTGCGGGAAGGCCAGCGGGGTCGAGGCCAGCTCGCCACCGGCGCTGATCAGCGGCAACTGCACATGCAGCCCCGAACCTGGGTCGCTGTAAAGGAAGAGTCCCTGCTCCTTGCGGCTGCTCTTGTCGAAGACGATAAAGCGGCTCACCTTCTTGGGCGGTGCGGCCTGCGCCTCGGACGAGCCCCCAATCGCGCGCGCCAGGCGACTCCACTGGCACAGATAGCGCGCCGCATCAAAGTTCGCCATCCGCGTGGTATGGCGCGGAATCGTGTCGCGCTCGGCGTCGCGGATGTCGAGATACCCGCGCTCCTGGTCGAGGTAGCTGATAAAGAAGTAGCTGAAGAGCCGCCGCAGGATGTCCTGATACTGCGGACGCTTGGCGGCGTCGATCCACCCGTCGCGCATCGATTGCAGTAGCAAACTGATGCAGTGCATCTGGCCATAAACGCCGATCGCCTTGCCATAACTCCAGCCCAGTCCGTCCTGCCGCACGAGGTCGGGCAGCATCTTCAGGTAGCGGTCGAAGTAGTTGCGCAGGGTCGGCAGCTTGCGCTCGCGCAGGTTGATGTTGGCGTGCAGTTGCAGCGCCTGACGGATCAGCACATGGCTCAGCACGCCATAAATATCGTAGGCACCACCGAGCCGCCCGCGACCCTCCGCATTGGGCGCGTCGTCGACAAAATTCTGCGAGCTGTTGCTCTCGATGCGCTCGATAAAGCGGTCGAGCAGCTTGCCCGTCTCGTCCTTCTTCGACAGCCCGAGACTGTAACGGGTCACGCTCTTGGCGATGTTGAAAGCCTGATTATGATCGTCGTAATCCGTCCGCGCCAAAAGCCGACGATCCATCGTCTCGCGGGTCGGATCGAGCAGGCGCTCCCACACTGGATTCCGGTCTTTGGCCGGCCCAAAAGACAGCAGCCCCAGCGCCGCATAAGCGAGGCCGTTCTCCGACTCCTCCTCCGTGAAAATCTGCGCCGTAATCGTCCGCGCAGACAGGTCGATCAGGTCGATCCCCTCGAGCTGATTCTTCTGCGTCGCCCGGTAATACTCACCGATTGCCAGCGCAGCATGCCCCGGCTCATCCAGACGCGACTCCTCCCCGTCCAGCGGGGCAATCGTTCCGTCTTCGTTAATCGACTCGAGGTTCTGCCCGAGAATCGAGCGAGCCAGATCGAGACATTGGTCGGCAAAATTAAGCATGAAATCCTTGGCGAGAAAAACGGTAGCAACCTCGCAAGATCAAAGCCAGACCTTGCGAAATCTTTGGTTCTGTGGATGAAATCGCAGCTTGTCAATCCATTGCGAACCAAACAGCCAAAATTTTTACCCGGTCGATACCCTATTCTCATCGAGCAGGCGTTCCTGCGCACTCCGATGCCGGAAAATCCAGATAGCAGACTTGTCATCTCACGGTCGCACGCTTAAGCTTTCGTTATGACCAAAAGCCAGATCGAAGCGGCGATCAAGCGCAACCAGCCCTTCCGCATACGAATGGCCGATGGCCACGAATACGCGGTGCCCCATCGCGACTACATCAAAATGTCGCCCAAGGGCACCTTCGTCGTCGTGATGGATGACGAGGAGCACGCCTGGGTGCTGCCCCTGCTCACCATGACCGCAATCGGCTACGAGGACGCCCTCTCGGCCTGATCGACTCCGCGCCAAAGCTGGACAGCGTCCGCAAAGGCGCTACTCTGCCGGGGTGACTGCTGGTTTCGAACCCTATTACTTGCTGCCGCTCTCGGCGGGATTGCTCTATGCGGTGGCGGCGCTCTTGCTCAAGCGTGTTTCCGGCTCGAATCTCGGCATCACGCGCACACTCTGCATCTCCAACTGGATGATGGGGCTGCTCTTTTTCGGGATCTTCTTCCTGCAGCGCGAGCCGGTCGACTGGGCGCTCTGGTATGCGCCGATTCTGGCCGCAGCCACCTTCTTTCTCGGCCAGCTCTTCACCTTCATCGCCATCCGCGCCGGCGACGTCTCGGTGGTCACGCCCCTGCTCGGGACAAAGGTGGTCTTCGTCGGCCTCTGCGCCGTAATCCTCACCCCCGAGCCGCCCGACCCCCTCGTCTGGGCGGGTGCGGTGCTCACCGCGCTGGCCGTCTTCCTGCTCGGGGTGGGCGACTTCCGCGGCGGACGCGGCACCGGCCCGGCCATCCTCGCCACCCTCGCCAGCGCCGCCTTCTTCGGACTCACCGACGCCCTTGTCCAAAAATGGGCACGCGAGATGGGCTCCTACGCCTTCATCTCGACCATGTTTGTCACCGTTGCCGTGCTCTCCTTCGGGCTGATCCCTCTCTTTCGCGGCAAGCTGCGCGAGATCGACGGCTGGGCATGGCCCTGGCTCCTGGCCGGCACCGCCATCCTCGCCGTCCAGGCGCTCCTGCTCGCGCTCGCCCTCGGCCTCTTCGGCCACGCCACCACCATGAACATCCTCTACAGCTCACGCGGACTCTGGAGCATCCTCCTCGTCCTCAGCATCGGCCCCCTCATCGGCAACCTCGAACGCAACGCCGGCACCCGCATCCTCATCCTCCGCACCAGCGGAGTCCTCCTCCTCACCCTCGCCATCATCCTCGTCCTCCAAAGCTAAACCACCGATTTTTTCCTTATTACTTTCCCCCTTTTTTCCTTTCCAGCGGATGCGACATTTTGGCGCATTTGACTTGAATCGCCGCGACGGATGCATAGTTTTAAACAATGCCGCAGACGGTTTTAATCGTTGATGATGAGAAGCATACGCGCGAGGGTCTCGGGACGGCGCTCGAGGATGAGTATGAGGTCTATACAGCGGCCAGCGCCGAGGAGGCCTTCAACCTGCTCGATGCCGAGACCTTCGATGCCGTCCTCACCGACCTGCGCATGGCCGGCAAAAGCGGAATGAGCGTCATCGACAAGGCGCTCGCTCAGCCCAACCGCCCCATCACCATCATGATGACCGCCTACGGCACCATTGAAACCGCCGTCCAGGCCATGCAGCGCGGCGCCTACGACTTCCTCACCAAGCCCATCAACCTCGAAAAACTCCAGCTGCTCATCTCACGCGGCCTCAAAAGCAATACCGCCGAACCCCAACACAAGCTACTCCCCCGACGGCTCCCCCCGAAAGCCC
>CAYQTM010000234.1:0-3906 GCA_964420355.1 uncultured Opitutales bacterium | reverse complement strand
CGAGCGGAAAGCCGCTCTCGCGCAGGAGCGCCTCGGTCAGGTGGACGCAGTCGACGCCGCCGCGCTCGCCCAGCACCGCGCAGTGGGGCGCAAAGGGCGTCCGCAGCCAGCGTTCGCCAGCCTCGGCCAGTGCCCGCCGCGCAGAGGTGTTCTTTATATAGAAGGACTCGCTCATGATTTTTTTCCTTTGACCTTTGACCTTTGACCTTTGAACGGCGCGCCAGCGCCACTACTTCTTGCCGCCGCCGGATTCCGGGTTCTCCACCTCGACCGCCTTGAGGGTCGGATTTTGCGCGGGCACGAAGGGGAAGCCGCCGAAGTTGGCGAAGTTGTCAAATTTGCTGCGGCAGGCATCGGGCGTGCGGTCGCAGCCCGGCCAAGCCTCGGCAGGGTCGCCGATCTGCGCGGCGGTGAGCGGCAGGTTGAGGGTCAAGCGGTGGCGCTCGGGCGCGAGCACCGAAGCGTCGCGGATGCTGCGCAGTTCGTGGCCGACCTTGAGCTTACCGCCTGCCAGATAGGTGGCCTCGCGCGTGGCGAGCGCGGGGCTTTCGAGGTCGAGCGTGCTCGCCAGCGGGTCGAGGGCGGCGATGGTTCCACTGATCTTGAAGGCGGATAAATCCAGCTTGCAGGTAGCGGCCTCGCCGAGCGGATACTGGCAGCGGGTCTGGATTTGGAAGCGCGGCAGGCGGGTGCGGCGTCCGAGCGCGGTGCGCAGGTCGATCTCCCAGCGCGAGCCGCTGCGGCGCGCCGACTCGATTTCGCCGAGGAAGAGCAGCCGCTCGGAGCCTGCCGTCACGTTCGCGAGATAAGCGGGCACCTGCGCCGAAAACAGCGCCACCTCAAGCGCCTCCGAAAAGTGACGCGGCTCCCATCCGGCGAGCGGCCCATCGGGGAGCGCCAGCATGGACACCCCTGCCCCATCGTCGGCGGCGTTCAAATTCAGCTCGACGCCCGAGTGCTCGATGGGCACCGCGCGCCAAGTCTCGCCGAGGCCGGTCAGGTCGGTGCGGAAGCTCGTGTAATGCCAGCGCCGCCCCGCGCCTGCCTTCTCGCGAAAGCGGTAGAGCCAGACCTGCTGCGGCTCGGCGAGCCCATCGTGCGGGAGGGTCGCGTAGTCGTGGGTGGCCTCGATCAGGCGCAAATTGGCCTCGTAAAGCGCGTGGTCGCGGAACGTCCAGTCGATCCCGTCTTGGGTCAGGCGCACGAGGCGCAGGCGGCAGACAAAGTCGCGCTCGGGGTGGAGCGTCGCGCTGAGCGCAGGCCAGACGGTGAGGATCTCGGTCGCCCCATCGACGCTCACCGCCGTCACTTGCGCGGGCTCCTGCGAGCCATCCGGACGCAAGACCATGACGTGCAAAGCGGGCGCGGTGGCGAAGGTTTCAGCCAGCCCCTGCTCGGCGAGAGCGATCAAGCTGGTCGAGGTGGCGGGCGTGGCGGCGTGGACGCCCAAATCGAGCAGCTCAGGCATCCAGAAGAGACCCGCCCCGCCGACCTTCCCGAAGATCGCCTCGATGGCACGGCGCTGCTTGGCGCTCGCCAGCATCCGGCAGTCAAAACCCCGCGCCACCCATGTCCGCTCAGGCGTCGGCACGCCGAGGCCAAACCCCAAATCTACCCGCCGCCCATCACCGCCCAACTCGATCCCGCGCAGCGACTCCAGCCCATCAATCAGAGGCAAAATTTCGTAACCCAAGTAGCGCATAAGCGGGGAAATTCAGAATTCCGAAGGCAGAATTCAAAAAAATGCACAGGAGCGCACAGAGGATAGGGAGGTTTTTACGCGTTCATCTTGGGTCGCAGATTTCAGCCTCCGCACGTCGAACATCGAACATCGAACGTCGAACAACCCGAGCAGCCTAGTTGACCAGTGTGCGTCCCCATGTCGTTCTGAAAGCGACTTCGAGACGGTGGTTACTGTCTTTGATTTGCGGGGTATCATACTTACGCACAAAGGCGTTTGTGTGGATACCGTTGGAGGTGGATGCAAGCGCCACGCCGTAGATCGTGCCATTGCCGCTGGGTGGCCCGAACAAGCCCCGCTTCACCAGTTCAAAACTGCCCGCCACATAGGGTTCGCTCACTGTGTCGGTCGAAACCCCGCTATCGATATAGAAGCTACTGTCCTTGTCCAAGGTGCCCGCAGGCAAGGTAAAGTCGCTCTTGAGCACCCACAGATACGCACCTCGCGAGGGCTCCAGCGCACCCGTGATAATCCCCGGCCACATCAGCGCGTAACGGATCGACGTCACCATCTCATGCCCCGAATTGTCCCATGCGCCCTGCGCATTGTTGGGAACCGCCAGCGGGGTCAGTGGAGCCGGCGTGATGCGCAGGCGCACGACCACCTTATACTGCTGCCCCTCGGTCAGGGTGTCGCCGCCACCCGGCAGCACGTCGCGCCCAAGCAGATTGTTGCCGCGATCATCATCGTAACTCCAGCCGATCTCGCGATAGGTCACGGTCTCGGTGACCGGGTCGCCAATCCGGGTGTTTTTATACTCCATGTAGCTGCCGTTCCAGCTCTTGGTGTTGTCGCCAGAGTCGGTGGATTTGGTGTTGAAGCGGTCGCGCTCGTTGGTCAAGCCGCGCTCGTTCACATACCAGACGGTGGCCTCGCTTGCGGGGTCGTCGGCTGCGCCCGCCACGGCGACCTCGGTGGCCGAGGTGTAGGCGGTGATGTAGGCTTCTTGGCCGCTATCGAGCTTGAGCAGGCGCCCGACATCGGCAGGCTCGAAAAAGCTGCCATCGGCGGTGGCCGTCTCGCCCGCGATTGACACGCGAATCACCCCACTGTCGCGCTTTGTTGGAGTCGCGCCGTCGCCCACCGCGACGTAGTCGATCAGGTAGGAAAAGCTGCGCGTGACGACCAGATCCAGCCCGGAATCCAGCAGCAGATTGCGCCTCGGCGGGTTCTGTTTGACCGTGCGCAACTTGCCGCCAGGTTGGCGCTCGACGATGCTGGTCTGGTAGTCGACCGCCAGGCTGTAGCCGAGGCCAAGGGCATGAGGGCTAAGCGGGTTCATAAAGCGTTTCGTGATTGGTGGTGCTCAGGTCGATGGGTTCCGTCACTGCCAAAGCGCTGTCAACCACGACGTGCTGGTAGCGAGTCTCAAAGCACGCGGTGGCCAGATCGAGCGTCTCAAAGATTTCGGTGCTGGCAGGCATGACGACCATAAGGTAGTCCGTCTGAATGGTGGCCGTCGCCAGCGACAGGTCGGCAAAGCCTTCGAGTTCGCTCAGGATCAGGTTGGACTGGTAAAGCGTCTCGAAGCAGACCGTTCGAAGATCGAAATGCGTGTCGACTGCCTGCAATACCGTCACGGGAGTGAGCTTAGTTTCGCTGACGGTCGCTTGCAGGCCGAGGAAGACGTTCCAAGTGCGGGTGTCGAGGGTGAGGACGGGCAGTTCGATCAGGGCGGTGAGGCGGAGGTCAAAGGCGGCGAGCGGCGCGGCGATGGTGGCGCGGGTGGGTGTTGCGAGGTGGCCGGTGCGGATGGGATAGAGCGCCTGGCCGGTGGTGACCGGGGCTTCGCTGGTCAGGGTGACGCCCTGGCTTTCAAGGGTGGCGATGGCGTGGATCTTACCCGCGCCGACGGGCGGCTGGATGAAGACGTGGGTGCAGCCGGTCAAGTCGCTGGGCGAGTCGAGGTTCAGGCGCGCACCGTTGACTGCGAGGATCCACGTGGGTGCCGACCAGTCGACGAAGGCGCACTCCCCCGCCTGCAGCGCCGCCTCGATTACCGCCTCCTGACGCCGCGCCTCGGTCGGGCTCGCAGGCTGCGTCCGCCCGCTCACCTCCAGAAAAATCGACCCATAAAACGCCCGACTCTCCGCCCCGCTCACCCCCTTACTCAAGCCCGTCGCCCAGCGCACCCGCCGCTGCACCGAGCGCGGATCGAGCGGGAA
>CAYQTM010000233.1:0-3909 GCA_964420355.1 uncultured Opitutales bacterium | reverse complement strand
GGCAAAGGTCACGCGCGTGGCGTCCTCCGTCCACTCACTGGCCACCTGCCCGGGCTGGGCACCAAAAAAGCCGATCTGTTCCTGCACGGCCACGCGCCCGGCATTGATCCGGTGCCGCAGAGCCTTTTCGCGTCCATCGCTGGCCGCACGTTGTCGCTTGGGAGGAGTCACGCCGCGCACGCTAGCGAGCCGACGCTGCCGTGGCAAGCCACACCTCACCGCGACACGCTTTTGGCTTTGCGCCTTTGCCCACGTTCGCATTGCAATTTTCGGCGGCAGGGCTTTTGCTGTGAAGCGACACATGGCAGATTCAACCCCTCTTCCTCGGATGGTAAAGTGGCCTTTTTGGTTTGGCGACCTCGTGCTGGTGTCGCTGGGGCTGCTGCTGGCGGTGTCAAAGTGGGGCGAGCTGAGCGGAGCCGAGATGGCGCTCTGCGTCGGCAGCGTCATGCTCGGCGTGGTGCTCTTCACTGTGCCCTATTTTTTTGAATTTCGCGCCGAAGACAAGCGCAGCCAACTCGATGCCGATCAAGTGACCGAGCGCGCCGACCGCGTCCTCGACGAGACGATCAAAGTGCTGCGCAGCTATGTCGAACAGAGCCAGCGCACCGAGCTGAACCTCGAAGCAGTCGAGAACACCGCGCGGCGGATCGAGGAGCAAGCCGAGGACTTCAAGCGCACCCGCGAGGCGGTCAGCGAGGTGATCGGCAAGCTGAGCGAGCTGGCCGAACGCGATATGGCGCAGCCCGACATCGCCGAGCGCGTGTCGAGCCACATCGGCGCGGTGCAGCAGCAGCTCGAAGGCCTCACCGGGCGTCTCCAAGGGCTGGATAGCCTACCCGAGTCGATTTCCAGCCTGCACAAGGAGCTGACCAGCAGCGAACGCGAGCCTGCACCGGGGATCGCCAAACTGTTTGAAGAACAGCGCACCCTCCTGCAGGAAATGCGCAGCGGCCTCGGAGCCATCGCGCCCGAGCTGAGCGCGCTAAAGGCGGCGGTGGCGCAGGCGGAAGCCGAGGACAAGCCCGCCAAGGAGTCTGTCGTCCGCACCGCGCGGCTGCTCGAAAAAGCGCTCAGCGGCGCCGAGGAAGGCAGCAATCCGGCGGTCAGCCGCATGATCTCCGGCAACACTCCGCCGCCCGTCGCCAAGCCCACCACGCCCTCCGACAACACGCCCGCCCCGACCTCGGATCCTAAACCCGAATCCGCTAGCCTCGAGCCAGCGGAGGCCGATGCCGCGCCCCAGCCCGAGCCTTCCGAAGCCGCCGAAGCGACAAGCCCACCCACCGAGGAAGCCGCCCCACCCACCGAACCCGGCTTGGGACTCGACCTGCCCGCGCCCGCAGAAAAGCCCAGCAAGCGCATCCCCGCGGGACACCTCGCGCTGGTCGCCGAGTGCCTGGTGGGCATCGGCAACCGCCTCTTCATCAGAGGCGACGGCCCCGGCCTATCCTGGAGCAAAGGCGTCCCCCTCGATTTCGTCGAAATCGGCAAATGGCGCTGGGTCTCTCAAGCCAAAGCCGAAGAACCCGCCAAAGTCCGCATCTTCCTCAACGACGAGACCCCCGCCCGAGGCGACACCCTCATCCTCCAGCCCGGCAAACCCATCGGCGTCCGCCCCAAATTCGACCAATAGCCGCCCCACCGGCTAAAGCCGGAAGAAAAAATTGGAGGCGCGGGGCGGAATCGAACCGCCGATAGAGGATTTGCAGTCCCCGGCCTTACCACTTGGCTACCGCGCCCAATCAACGCACTATGAGCCGACCTTGTCGCGATGGCAAGTGCTTTTAGCGAGCTTTCGGCAGCCTTCTTCGCATTTCGGGTATTGCTGTCGGCGATTTCCCGTTCGACGCAGGGCGCGGTTTACAAAGCCGGCAAAAGGTGATGACATCGGTGTGGGCAATGTGTTTTCATGAATCTGGTGGTTTGGTCGGATTCCTGCGCCGCGTCGCCCTTGCCGTCTCTTTCCTGAAAAAACCCGCTGTGGGATGGCTGTCTTTTTGCGATATATTTAATCTATGGAAACGCCCGCCATCGTCATTCCCTGCTATCAGCGACCCGGCTCGCTGCGGCGGCTGCTGGATTCACTGCTGCGGGCGGATTACGGCGAGCGCTCCGAGGTGCCGCTCGTGCTGAGCCTCGAAGGGGAGGCCACCAGCGAGGTGCGCGAGGTGGCGCGGGCGCTCAACTGGCCGCATGGCAAGAAGCGGCTGATCGAGCACCGGGCGCGCAAGGGTCTGGCGCAGCATATTCTGTCCTGCGGCGACCTGACCGAGGAATACGGCTCGGTGATTATCCTCGAAGACGACCTGCTGGCCGCCCGCCCGTTCTACCGCTGGGCTTGCGAGGCGCTGACCTTTTACGCGAACGAGCCGCAGGTCGGCGGCATCTCGCTCTGGTCGCCCAACCGCAGCGAGACCGCCTTCCGGGGCTTCACACCGATGGCCGATGGCTACGACAACTTCTTCGCGCAATTTCCCTCGTCCTGGGGTCAGGCCTGGACGCGCGACCAGTGGCGGGCATTTCGGCGCTGGCTGATGAGCCGAGGCGAGCAGACGGCCACCGATCCCCGCGTGCCGCCCATCGTGCGCGGCTGGCCCGAGGACTCCTGGAAGAAGGGCTTCTGCGGCTATCAGGTGGATCGCCAGCGCTATTTCGTCTTCCCGCGCATCTCGCAGACGGCGCTCTTCGGGGAGTTGGGAGCGCACCACCTCGGCGAAAACCTGCGCCACCGCCCCAGCCTCGCGCTGACTTGGGCGACGCCCCGCCTGGCGCGCCTCGACCAGTCGGAGGCCATCTACGACGCCTGCCTCCAACCCCTGCCCGGCACGCTCAAAGCCTGGCAGCCACACCTGCGCGACTACGATTTCGAGGTCGACCTCAACGGCGACAAAGACGCCGCCGCGATCAAGGCACCCTACTGCCTGACCTGCCGCGCGCCCACCGACAGCATCTGCTCCTTCGGCGCAGCGCTGGTGCCCGACGAGATGAACATCATCCACGCCATCCCCGGCAACGCCTTCGGCCTCTGCCCCACCTCCCAGCGCCTGCCGGAAATCCCCGCCGCCGAGCGCCTCCGCCGGATGCGCGCCGGCGAGATGCTCCCCTTTGCACGCGGCCTGCTCTCGCTCGAAGTCCGCGCCTGGTTCGAGCGCTTCGGCAACGGCTCAAAAAGCTGAGCCGTATTGATACAGCCGATCGCGCCAGCCCCAGCGTGGCGACCCAAGTAGCTCCAACCAGGCAACCCATACCCCAACGGGGCAACTCAAGAGCCCCAATCTGGCACCCAAGCCAACGTGACGACTCACCCACGAGGCACCTCAAGTCCCCAACGAGACGCCTCAAGCCCCCAACGAGGCACCTCAAGTCCCCAACGGGGCACCCATGCCCAAACGAGGCACCTCAAGCCCCAACGGGGCGACCCAAGCCAGCCCGGGGCAACGCCCCGGAATTCGGAAGTCATCATCAGTAAAAGCCCTGTAAGGGCGACTCAACTCGTATCTGCCATCGCCGACCCCAAGCGAAGCGAGCGCGCGAGCAACTGTAAACCAATTGTAAAAAACATTCCAAAAGCCAAACAATCCAACCATCCCAAGCCAGCCCTTCCCTTGCCCTGCCCCATCCGCTATTCTCCCGCACCATAAGCGAGGGAGCCGGAACAACGGGGCTGGGTCGCCCGAAATGGCCAGGTCTCACCCACCTGACCGCCGTTTTCCGCCAAATCGCCCGCTCTTTGACATCATCCCGGCGACGTTGCCGCTTGCCTGCCCGTCCTCAATCAGCATAGCGTTATACGCATGGATCAAAGCAGATCCTGCACTCTAATTTCTAATTTCTGCCTTTTGAATTCTGCCTTCTGCCTTTTAAAGCCCGTGGATCGGGCGGTCGAAGGCGGCAAGGGCGGCCTCT
>CAYQTM010000232.1:0-3919 GCA_964420355.1 uncultured Opitutales bacterium | reverse complement strand
GCTGGTGGGCGAATGGGCGGATGCGGACGCGGTTTTTCGAGTCGCAGCGCGAGCGTGACCGATTCATTCGCGAGTTTTCGCGGGAGCTGGCGGCGCATGGCAGAGATGTTTTTTCGATGGACAAGGCGCGGCTGCGGCAGTGGCAGGAGGCGGATCGGCTGATGCCGGATTCCGATCCGGTGGCGCTGGTCAAGCTCTGGCAGCAGGTTCACGCGGCGCGGGCGGAGGGCTTGACCCTGCGCGAGGCGGTCGAGCGCTATCTGGAACACCTGCAGGCGAGCGGGCGCTCGGAGTCGTATCTGAAGCACGCGCGAAAGTCGCTGACCCGCTTTAACGCCGCGCACGGCGACCGCTCGCTCGGGCAGGTGACGGCGGAGGCGATTCGGGATTATGTGACGCAACTGCCCTTCCAGCCGCTCAGCAAGCAGCACGAGCGGACATATCTGGCTTCGGCCTTCAAGTGGTTTGTGCGCGAGGGCTGGCTGGAGCGCAACCCGGTGGAGCGCGTGCCAATTCCGAAAGTGCAGCGCCCGGAGCCGGGGATTTTGACGGTCGAAGAGGCCGAGCGGCTGTTTCGCGAGAGCGAGTCCGAGGATCCGGAAATCTGTGCGCTGCTGGCGCTGGGGGCGTTCGCCGGGCTGCGCTCGTCGGCCATCGAGCGACTGAGGCCGGAGTTTATCGACCTCGAACGCCGGACGATCCTGATCCCCAGCGAGATTGCCAAGACCAACCGCCGCCACCTGATCGAAGACCTGCCGGATAACCTCTGGCCATGGCTCGAACGCGCCTCCTGGCGCAAGCTCTTCAAGCTCACCCGCCGGCAGATCGCCCTGCGACGCCAGCGCGCCTACGAACGCGCCGACCTCCTCATCCCCAAAGACAAAGCCAAGCGCCTCGGCGTCGCTCCCAAGTCCCCACCCAAGAACTGCCTGCGCCACAGCTTCGTCAGCTACCACGTCGCCCTCCACCGCGACCCCGGCAAGACCGCCCTGATCATCAGCCACCGCAGCCAAGAAATCCTCTGGCAGCACTACCTCGGCGTCGCCACTAAGGCCGCCGCAGCAGAGTATTTCCAGATCAGGCCGACGACTACGTAAAAATATGGGCAGCTGCCTTGTCCGATGCGGTGGCGTTACAAAGCTGTTCGCATGGTAAGAAAATAAGCCAATCAACGGGCTAACGCACCATCTGGAGGATTGACAGTTTTCGTAAAAAGGCTGCTTGAGTATCATTTGCTATTGCTTGAGGAACGCTATTCTCGTTATTCTCACTCGATATGGAGCTTACGCCCCACTTTTTGCCCCTGTAGACCCTACAATTCATGCGTTGCGACTCGTATGCGGGGGATTTTTGACGTCACAGCGACGTCAGAAAGTCCCCTTTTTTAGCAACAGAATGTAAGATGAGGGCATGACTGCATTCAGTGAGAATAGTCGAACCGGTGAAGCGAGCCATGAGCATTTGCTGGTCGCGCTTGTGGGTCTTTCGCCAGCCGTATTGACGGAGACGGTGTATGCGCTCGCTAGGGAGGATCCGGACAATCTTCCCGACCGAATTTGGGTAATCACGACCATACCTGGCAAGGAGAGAATCAACGAGCTATTGTTTCGGCAGGAAGGCTGGAAGGCGCTTCTAAAAACTCTTTGTAATCTCTATGGGGAGGATAAGATCAAGGGAAAGCTCCGTTTTGGATTGGCTTCTGACTGCATACGGCTGATTCCCGATTTTACCCGGAACCACGATTTGGAAGACGTCCGTTCCCCGGCGGATAATGATGCTGTTGCCGATTTTCTTTTGGAGACCCTGCGCGGGCCTAGTGAAAACGCTGACATCCGGATAACTGCTTCCATTGCCGGTGGCCGCAAGACAATGGGAGCCCTGCTGCTCATGGCTATGTCCATCCTTGGACGCTTCCAAGACAGGGTTTTGCACGTGCTGGTGAGCGAACCATGGGAGCGGCAAGCTAACTTCTTGTTTCCTGACTGCCCTGGCGTGTTTGCAGATGCTCAAGCAGAGCACTTTCTGAATTCGGCAGAAGCAAAAGTGGAGCTTGCAGAGCTGCCCTTTTTGCCCCTCCGCTACATCTTTGAAAAAGAGATTGGGCAACATGCCGGGAGTTTTCATCGCACCATTGCCAGACTGCGGCAGCGAGCGGCCAGTCTGGAGGATGAAATCGAAACGCGCTGCGATCTCGCGGAGGGTATGCTTTTCGTTGATGGGAAGCAGGTCAGGTTAACAAGCAAGGAGTTTGGCCTGTTCGCTGCCTTTGCCGAGAGAGCGGAGAAAGAACTCGAGCCTTTTACCTCCTTCGACCAGTTGGAAGCGCCCCTCCTGGACTTCGCCCGCCGCCACCAGCCGCAAGGGGATTTTGACCACTGGAGTCATGCCATTCTGGAAAGTAACTGGGATCCACAGGAGGACTTTCGAAAGATCGCTTCCAGCATTCGTGCGCGTTTGCGGGAGGCAGGCTTCGACAAGCTACAGATTTCCCGGCTCGTCCCCCGCCGCGGTCGCCTCTCCATCGATCTTTCTCCTGACCAAGTTCACATCATCTCATCCGCCGACAGACCCTCCTCGTCATGAATAACACCGACCCGAAATCCCCCTACTGGCGCAGAAAGCTAAAAGCCTTCATGCACGATGGCCCGGAGAAAGCCTCCGACGTTAAAGGTCATCGGGAAAAAGCCCTGCTGCACAGCCTCTTTGATCAGTTCGAAGATGGCGAGCAGTTCGACTATCGAGCCGATCATGAGGCCTCTGCCGCCGACCGTCTCCCCTTCCCTCACCACTCTGCTCTCAAGGTGTCATTTGACGGTGTTAACGAAACTTTCCGGCATCCGCTTGGGGGGTCGGGAGGTTCAGCGCTGCGACTTCCGCTGGACTCTCCTATCCGGTCGGAGTCGCTGCACGAGAAAGCCTCGGATACCCGAGTTCTCTTGGAAAAAGGCGACAGCCGGTCTCAGTTCCTCGCCCGTTGGCGTTTCTGGCGACACTGGGCTTGCGACAAAGATCCAGCCTTCGCTTTCCTTCCGGCCGATACCCGTGTCCCCGACCACACCATCTGGCACCATCTTTCTCTGACGACCGCTTTCCAAGGGTGTCTGGATCTGTCCCGCGAGACCGAGGAAGCTCCGGCTCTATTGCTTTTTTCGCTAGGTCCGGTGCAGCCGCTCATTGCCGCTGCCCGCAGCTTTCGAGACCTCTGGTCAGGCTCCTACCTGCTCAGCTACCTGGTCGCCACTGCGCTCAAGGAAATCGCCCTCGAGCTGGGACCCGATCACATCCTCTTCCCTTCCCCTTGGGGTCAGCCACTGATTGACCTGATGCTTCAAGAGGTTTTTGAGGAAGCAGCCGTCACTGACGAAACCCGCAGCCTTTGGGAGAGCGTGTCTGGCAAAAATTCCCGAGCCCGGCAGGCCTTTCTTCTTCCCAGCCTGCCCAACCGGTTCCTGTCCCTCGTCCCGGGCGATCAAGCGGAAGCATGGGGTCAGCGCCTCGAAAGCGTTATTCGCAAGAAGCTCTTGGCCATCGGCCAAGCGGTTGAGAAGGGCATCGATGTAAAGCACAAGAACTATCCAAACTACCTTCCAGACCGCATTGAGCCCCAGTTGCAGCGAACCCTCGACATCCATTGGCAAACTCTCGCTCTTCCCTCGACGATAGAAGCGGCCGAGGAAGCAGGTCGCAAGCTTCTCCCGTCAGATCCAGAAGACCCGTCAAAACCTGCGGAAGCTCTCGCGTCCATCCAGCGGCTGAGGAAGTATTGGGAAGCCCTGCCCAAAGGTGTCCACACCCGCTATGGCATGCGCAATGCAGCCACCGCATGGCCTATCCTCAATGCGCTCCTTGCCTGGCTCCACGACGGCGTCAAGCAGAGCCGCGCCTTCCAAAGCTGGCTGCCCCCGCGCTAGCATGTCCC
>CAYQTM010000231.1:0-3931 GCA_964420355.1 uncultured Opitutales bacterium | reverse complement strand
TGGCGCGTATTTGCCCAAGTTCAGCGCCTCGGCTAACGGCGCTTTCAATTACGACCTCGCGCAGCAGAGCGGCAGCCTCGACTTCGGTGGGCGCGCGCGCGTGACCGACTGGGGCAAGCAACTGGCCGCGCTGGAGCCGCTGGGGGCGATGACCGCGAGCCTCGATACCGAGCTGGCCTGGACGTCCGAGCGCCTCACTTTGTCACGTTTGGAGCTGACGGGCGGCCCACCCAACAACCGCGTGCTTCAGGCCACGCTCTTGCAGGAGCTTGTGGTCGAGCTGGGCGGCGAGGTGCCGAGTCCGGCCGACCTGAGCGGCGATCTGCTTGAGCTGCGCCTGGCCGAAGCGCCGCTCGCGCTGGTGCAACCCTTCCTCGGCGATCTCAAGCTCAGCGGCCCCGCCCAGAGCGCCCGCCTGCTGCTCTCGGCCAGCGAGGGCATTTTCCGCCTGAGCACGCCCGAGACCCTGCGGCTGGAGCGCATCAGCCTGACCCTGCCCGAGGGGTCGCCGAGCCTGCCGAACCCGATCTCAGCCGAGCTGAATTTCATCGCCACGGTGCCGCCCGACGGTCAGGCGCAGCTCAACCTGCGGCGGCTGGCGCTCAGAGCGGGCAATCAGTCGGATCCGCTGGTGTTGGTAACGGGTGACTTGACCGCGCTGGCCGATCCGCCGCAAAATGCGCTGTTGCCGATGAGTGGTGGGCTGCAGGCGCTTGTCAATGCGCCGCTCAGTCTGGCGGCTGGGTTTTTGCCGCCGCGCTCGGTGGTTGGTGGGCGCGTGCAAGGGAACGCGCAGCTTGATTTGAGCGCGCAGCAAGTTGGAGTTGGTTTTTCTAAGCCGCTGACGGTGAATGGCTTGTCCTTGCGGATGGGTGGGGAGACGCTGCTGGAGTCGACCGATGCCACGCTCGATTTTGATTTTCAGACGGATGGTAAGCTCGCGAAGCTCGATGGCCTGGCGCTCAAGGCGCAGCGAACGGGGCTGCCGATGGCCGAGGCCGGTGGCACGCTCGCGCTCGATTTGGAAGGCGAGCCTCTGGAGTCGGCCAAGGGCAAGCTGACCCTGAGCGCCCAGCTCAATCAGTTGCGCGAGCTACCGGCGCTGCGCGAGCCGCTTGCCAACCTGCTAGCGGGCAAACTGGAGGCCAGCGCCACCCTGAATGGCGAGGCGGGCACGCCGCTGCGTCTGCAAGGGTCGGTCAGCAATCTGCGCTCGCGCACCAGCCCCGACCGTGCCTTCGATCCCAACTTTGACCTGCGGCTGAAGCTGCCCGCGCCCGCATCTTACGAAGTGTCGGGCATGCTGGCGCTCGATACGCAGCGGAATGTGATGCAGTTGCAGGGGCGATTCGAGACCGAACCGGAGTTGCGTTACGACGTGAAACTCAACGGGAAGCGGCTTTATCTTGAGGAGTTGATGGCGGCGACCGAGCCGTTTTCCGCGCCGCAGGAGGAGTTTGTTCCTCCGCCCGAAGAGCCGGACGAGGCACCCTTCTGGGGCGATGTGCCGGGTCGCGCGGAGCTGGCAGTGGAGGAGCTGGTCTTGCCGACTCGAGAGGTGGTCTCGAATATTCGACTGGTGACGGAGACCTCGGCGAACGATTTAAAGGTAAGCAATCTCAGCGCGGCCTTCCCCGGCGGTGGCTCGCTGAGCGGCGACACGCGAATCACCTTTCGCGCGGGCAATCCCGAGCCTTACGCGGTCAAGGGGAATATCAGCGGACAGCGCATTCCAGCCGCGCTGGCTTTGCCCAGTTCCGGCAGCACGCCGCCGCCCTTCGAGGGCAGTTTCGGGCTTCAAGCCAGCCTCGCCAGCGTCGGCCCGAATGCGCCGCGCCTCTTTCAAACCTTCACCGGCGAGGCGAGCATCAACAGCGAAGGCGGCGTCCTGCGCATCTTTGAGAGCAACGAAACCGCACGGCGCATCCGGCAGTTCAGCCAAGTCGGCGGGCTGCTGGGCGCGCTGCCCATCTTTGGAGGCGGTCAGCAGCAGCAGGCCAGCCCGCTCAAGGCGCTGACCTCGCTCAATCAGTTGCTTGAGGCGATGGATGAGATTCGCTACGACACGCTGAGCCTTGAGGCGCTGCGGCGCGAGGACGGGGGCATCGAGGTGCCGAGCTATCTGGTTCAAGGTAAGCAAATCCTCCTTGGTGGCAGCGGTCGCGTCACGCCCTCGGAGTTCATCGCCAGGATCCCCTACCAGCCGCAGCAGATCGGCCTGCGCATCGGCCTGAAGGGCAAGCTGGCCGAGGCGGCCTCGGGCATCCCCGGCTTCCTCTCGCAGGAGACTAACGAAAGCGGCTACCGTCTCTGGCAGCAGGACTTCACCATTCAGGGCACCCCGCAAAACCCCGATTTCAACCAGATCACACGCTTCCTGACTCAAAAAGCCGAGGCCATGCTGCGCCCACAATCACCGACGCCGTAGCTGCGGCTTATATAAACCATGAAAACTATAATAGCGGCCTTAACTTTTTTATTAATTCCACTCCTTCCCCAGATTGTATTTTCATCGACTAAAAATATCGACAGTCGAGTGGTGGATTTATTGGTAGATGGGATTGTGGCTGACGATATTATTCTTGGATATTACTACGTCCCGGATATGTTTTTTACTGTTAATGGAGGAGGGCATCAGGCGCAAATAGATTTGGTAAATTCAATAGACAAGGATTATAAAACCAATTATGCATTGGCATTCATAAATTGGGCTTTACAGCCTTGCAATGGTGATGGATATGCACTAATACATCAGACAACATGGAGTTTAGGAATTTCGGATAAAGCCTATCTTTATCTTGGAGATAAAAGTGAGTGGATCTTGGCTATAAAGCACCCCGATCAGCGTGAAAGCGTCGGCAACTTTCAAGAAATGTTGGAAAGCCAAGGATCGCTGAATGAACAAAATTTCTTTGCGATCCATAATGAGCCACTTGATCAAGAATTTCCCTATGATAGCAACCCTTTTGTACCGAGGGTATATGCGGCGATTAACCTTAGCTGGTCGAGTGAGTTCTCGGATATTCAGTCGTGGGTGCCGCAGTATCGCGGCGACAATGATGAATTAATTGAAGATATACAATTACTTGAAATATTCTACAGGCTCGCTTATAGGCAAGCGAACGACGTAAGCGCCGAGGATAAGGAAAATTTCATTGATTCGCTTGATACTGACTTGGGCAAGGCAATAGGCAAAATCCTGCTCTACGAGAGGTTGGCAAAATAGGCTTTATGAGAGCGCGACAGCACTGTCAGCTCAAGACCGGCTGTGACGATAATGGAGACGCTACGGAAGATCTAGTACCATGAAGATTATAGTAAAAATCATTCTTATTACGATTTCGCTCTTTCCCCTCACTATGTTTTCATCAGCTGAGAAAATCGAAAGTAGGGTTATCGATTTATTAGTAGATGGGATTGTACATGACGATATTTTCGTTGGATATTTTTACGTACCCGACATGTTGTTTCCGTTGCAGCAAAAGGGTCACCAGACTCAAAAAGAATTGTATAGGTCAATTGACAAAGAATTCAGCACAAGTTATGCATTTGTCCGTAGGAAATGGGCTATTCCAGCTGATAACATTGACGAATATATATTAATTCACCAATCATTATTAGCCCTAGGAGTTCCCCAAAAAGCCTATCTTTATCTTCAACATAAAAGCGAGTGGCTCCTCGCAATAAAACACCCAGATCAGCGAAAAAGCGTCGGCAACTTTCAAAAAATGTTGGAAAGTGAAGAATTACTGAATGAACAAAATTTCTTTGCCATCCATAATGCGCCACTTGATCAAGAATTTCCCCACGACAGGAGCCAGTTTGTACCAAGGGTGTATGCAGCGATCAACCTTAGCTTGTCAAGTGAATTTTCAGAGGGTGCAGGACAAATTTTTTCCAAAACTGTTCAGGCCGCGTGTTTTTGATCCCA
>CAYQTM010000230.1:0-3955 GCA_964420355.1 uncultured Opitutales bacterium | reverse complement strand
GCGGCGTGGCAGGCTGGAAGGATGGAGGTCAAAGCGCATTATCGGGAGGGTCGGCGGAGTCCATGGGAGGCGCGCTGGTGGGCGAATGGGCGGATGCGGACGCGGTTTTTCGAGTCGCAGCGCGAGCGGGATCGCTTCATTCGCGAGTTTTCGCGGGAGCTGGCGGCGCATACGGCAGTGCGGGTATTACGACTCAATCATTAAACGAGCCTTTTGCATTTTGCTTGCTTGGTATTGGCGCGTGTCCAGTCTTACAACCTGAACCTCTTTGAGCAGTGGTGCGGGGATGTAGATGACATGGCGACTTTAACGGATGCGAAAAGACAGAGTAACAAGGGGGCAGAGGCAGAGGGCGACCTCTCGTTGAGTCCTTCAGGGATCGTGCTTTGCCAAGCTCCAGAGGGCAAGCTGCACGAGGCTTTTGCCAAGGGTGAAATCGAGGGGCTGCTGTCTCTGCTGAGGAACCGTGGCGATGCAGCGGATGACTCGGTGGTCTTCTGGCGGAAGCCGGTCGAGGTCTTTATCCGTGCGCTTTGCCATCTTCCTGAGGGCACCGGTGCCGGTTTTGAGGTGCCTGAACCGGATGCGGCTCTGCTGGCGGATTGGGTTCTCAGTGCTCCGCCGATGGTCGGTGGCGAATACCTGTCTCAGGATGTGCTGCGGGCGGTTTGGGGCAGACTGGACGAGTGGATACGTGCACGGGTGGGTGAGCTGGGCGGCATCACTGCCTTTCTCCACGAATATGCGCCCGAGTGGTCGCGAGTGGGGCGGGTGACGGTTCACTTGGCTGAGAACAAGGGCGATGAGGCCTATCCTTTTGCGTTCATGGCGAGCTACGCCAGCGATCTGAGGGCCACGGGGCGGCTCCGCCAGTTGCCCTTGGGCAAAGCTTTGCAGGAATACGGCGGAGCAGGCGACCGAGCTGTGCTGCTGAAATTGCTTGAACCGCTGCATCGTGCCTCGAAGGCCTGCCCGTTCATGGCGGAGCTGGTCGAAAGTGGGGATGTTTACCACCCGCTCGCTTGGACTCCGCAGGAAGCCCACCGGTTTCTCCAATCGGTTGCCGCCTATGAGGAAGCCGGCCTGCTGGTGCGTCTGCCCAACTGGTGGCAAAAGCGGGCGCGGCGTCCCAAGGTGAGCGCCACTCTGGGCGACCAGAAAAAGGGCAAGGTCGGCCTCAGCGCCATGCTCGATTTCAAGTTGGAGGTCGTGATCGACGGGCAGACGCTCGGGCCGGAAGAGGTGTCGGAGTTGCTGGAAGGCGACGAGGGTCTGGTGCTCTTTCGTGGCCAGTGGATCGAGGTGGATCGGGATAAGTTGCAGCAGGCGCTTGACCACTGGAAGTCGCTTCAAGAGGCGGGCGAGCTTTCGTTTGCCGAGGGGATGCGACTCTTGGCCGGCACTTCTGAAGATCTGTCTGAGGCCGATGAAATGGACGAAGAGGAGCGGGAGTGGGTTTTTGCGAAAGCGGGCACCTGGCTGGAGGATACGCTCCGGCAACTCGCCGACCCTGCGGTTCAGTCTGCCCCGCCCGCCAACCTCCGCGCCACCTTGCGCCCCTACCAGCAAAAAGGACTGGAATGGCTCTGGTTTTGTGCCCGCACCGGCCTCGGAGCCTGCCTTGCCGATGACATGGGGCTGGGCAAGACCCTTCAGGTGCTCGCCGCCCTTCAGCGCAAAAAAGAAAGCGATCCCGATAGCCCGCCTGCTCTTCTCGTGGTGCCGGCCTCTCTCATCGGCAACTGGAAGCGGGAGGCAGCGCGCTTCACGCCTGACCTGCGCCTTTTTATCGCCCACCGCTCAGAGGGCACCGAGGACTTTGAAAGTCCCCTGCCCGAGACTTTGGCGGGCGTCGATTTGGTGGTCACCACTTACGGCATGCTCACCCGCCTCCAATGGCTCGCCGCGACCGACTGGAGCTGGATCGTTATCGACGAGGCGCAGGCGATCAAAAACCACGGAACGCGCCAGAGCAAAGCCGTGCGCAAGCTGCGCGCCGAGACCCGCTTCGCCCTCACCGGCACCCCCGTAGAAAATCACTTGGGCGACCTCTGGTCTCTCTTTGACTTCATCAACCCCGGTCTCCTCGGCAGCCAAAAACAGTTCGCCGACTTTACCAAGCGCCTGCGCGACAGCAGCAGCGGAGGCGGAGGCTACGCGCCCCTCCGCCGCCTGGTTGCCCCCTACATCCTCCGGCGCCTCAAGACGGACAAATCCATCATCAACGACCTACCGGAAAAGACCGAAATGAAGGTCTTCTGCGGACTCTCCAGCGCCCAAGCCAAGCTCTACCACCAGACGGCTGCCCAACTGGAGAAGGATCTCGAGCGCAGCGACGGAATCCAGCGGCGCGGCCTCGTCCTCGCCTACCTCATGCGCTTCAAGCAAATCTGCAATCACCCCGACCAACTGACCAAAGCTGGTGACTACGCACCCAAAGCCAGCGCCAAATTCGAGCGCCTCGCCGATATCTGCGGCGAAATCGCCTCGCGGGGCGAAAAAGTGCTCGTTTTCACCCAGTTTCGTGAACTCGCCGAGCCGCTGGAGGCTCACCTCGCCACCATCTTTCGCCGCAGCGGCCTGATCCTCCACGGCGGCACTGCCGTGAAAGCACGTCAAGAAATGGTCGAGCGCTTTCAACGCGACGACGGGCCGCCTTTTTTCGTCCTCTCGCTCAAGGCCGGCGGCACGGGTCTCAACCTGACCGCTGCCTCCCACGTCGTCCATTTCGACCGCTGGTGGAATCCCGCCGTCGAAAACCAGGCCACCGACCGCGCCTTTAGAATCGGCCAAAAGCGCAAGGTGCTCGTTCACAAGTTTGTGACCTCGGGTACTCTGGAAGAAAAAATTGACGCCCTGATCACCGAGAAACAGAATACTGCCGACGCGGTTCTCGAAGGCGGCACCGAGAAGGTGCTCACGGAGATGAACGACGCTGAGCTAATGGACTTCATTCGCCTGGATCTCACCCGCAGCAAAGACACGCTATGAGCTGGTTCTACAAACCCTACGTCTCGGTGGCCGAGCGACGCCGCAAAGCCGAGAAGAAAGTGGCTGCCCTGCGCGATAAAGGTGAGGTCATTGAGCCGGTCTCGGCTGCCACCCCGCGCGGAAAAATCGCAGCCAGCTTCTGGGGTCAAGCCTGGTGCGAACATCTGGAATCCTACAGCGACTTTGAAAATCGCCTGCCCCGAGGCCGCACCTATCTGCGCAACGGCTCCGTGCTGCACCTCGGCATTAAAGTCGGCCAAGTTCGGGCGCTCGTCATGGGTTCCGAACTCTACGAGCAAACCGTGCGGATCGATCCCCTTCCGCCCACCAAATGGAAGGCCATCAAAAAGCGTTGCCAAGGCAAGATCGGCTCCCTCGTCGAGCTGCTGCAAGGCAGGCTCTCCGATGAAATTATGGAGGTAGTCACCGATCGGAAAGCCGGACTCTTTCCGCGCCCTGACGAAATCCACCTCGACTGCTCCTGCCCGGATTGGGCTGACCTCTGCAAGCACCTCGCCGCGGTTCTTTACGGCGTCGGAGCTCGCCTTGATAACGCCCCGGAACTACTCTTTAAACTGCGCGGCGTCGATCAAAACGAACTCATCACTGCGGACACCGATACAGCCACCCTCACCCAAGGCACCAGCGGGCGTCGCCGCCTCGCCGCCTCCAGCCTCGGAGATGTTTTCGGCGTCGAAATGGACATCGACGACTCAACCCCCGCACCCCGTAAAACCAAAACGAAAACGAAAACAACCCAAGCCACCAAAAAGAAAGCGACCCCCGCCAAAACCAAAGCCAAAACAAGCCGAACTTCCAAGAAGAAGTCTCGGACAAAAGCCCAGCCGACCGAAGGGCTTGACCCCAAGCCACCACCCAAAGCCGCGCGTAAACCGAAAGCAAATTCACACGCAGCCGCCTTCGTATCCACCCTCATGAAAATGCAGGCCGAGGTCAAGGCCGA
>CAYQTM010000229.1:0-3956 GCA_964420355.1 uncultured Opitutales bacterium | reverse complement strand
TCTCGTTCATTTCGACCATGAAGGTCGAGTTGCCGCGCGCCAGCTCGTCGCTCGCACCGACCCGCGAGAAAATGCGGTCGACCCACCCCAGACGGCAGCGGCGGGCGGGCACCCAGCAACCGATCTGCGCCATCAGGGCAATCAGCGCGACTTGCCGAATGTAAGTGCTCTTGCCCGCCATGTTAGGGCCGGTAATCAGCGCAATCTGCTCGCCCGAGGCGCTCAGCGTGGTGTCGTTGGGCACAAAGGAGTGCGTGCCCGCCAGACCCGCGCGCTCCTCACGCATCATCTGCTCGACCACCGGATGCCGCCCCTGCTCGATCTCCAGCAGATCGGAGTCATCGACCACCGGCTCGCACCAGTCCCACTCGCGCGCCAGCCCCGCCCAGCCGGCGAAGACATCGGCCTCAGCGAGGGCGTCGGCGGTGGCAGTGAGGGCGTCGGCCTGCTCGAGAATCTCGCCCACCAGCTCGCGAAAGAGCTGCTCCTCGCGGGCGATGGCGCGCTCGTCGGCGTTGAGAATCTCCTTTTCCTTCTGCTTGAGCGCCTCGGTGGTGAAGCGCTCGGCATTGGTCATGGTCTGCTTGCGAATGTAGTCCTCGGGCACGCGCTCAAGCTGCGACTTGGTTATCTCGATGAAGTAACCGAAGGCGCCGTTGTATTTGAGGCGCAAATTTTTGATTCCAGTCCGGCTGCGCTCCTCGGCTTCGAGGTCGCTCAGCCAATTGCGGTTGTCGCGGGTGAGCGAGCGGAGGTGGTCGAGGTTTTCGTCGAAGCCCTCGGCGATCAGGCCACCGTCGGCGAGGTCGCCCGGCAGCTCTTCGGAGAGCGCGCTTTCGAGCAGATCCGACAACTCGTCAAACTGCCCGATGCGCTGGCTGATGCCGAGAATCTCCTCGCTTTCAAAGGTTTCGAGCAGCCCGGCGACGGCGGGCAACTGGCGCAGGGTCTCGCGGATGCCGCCCAGCTCGCGCGGGTTGCGGATGCGATTTTCGAGGCGTCCGAGGATGCGCTTGATGTCGCGCACATGGCGCAGGCGCTCGCGCAATTCGCCCGCGCGCGAGGGCTCTTCGACAAAGGCGCGGACGGCGCGCTGACGGCGGCCAATCTCGGCGAGATCGAGCGAGGGCGCGGCGAGGTAGGTCTCGCAGAGGCGCGACCCGGCGGCAGTGGCCGAGCCGTCGATAGCGGCCAGCAGACTGCCCCGGCGCTCGCCCGAGGCCGTGCGAAAGACCTCTAGATTGCGCAGGGTGGCCGGGTCGAGCAGCAGGGTCTCGCCGCTGCGGTATTCGCGGAGCGCCCGCAAGTTTTCGGGGCGGGCGCAGAGGGTCTCGGTGGCGTAGGCGACAACCGCGCCCGCCGCGCCCAGGCCGGGGTGCTCGCGCCCGATCCCAAAGCCATCTAGGTTGAGCACGCCCAGCGCCTCGCAGACCGCCTGCAGCCCCGCCTCGCCCTCAAACTGGTAGCTTGGCAGCTCGGTCAACGCCCTGCCCTCGCAGAAATTGCGGAAGCTCTCGCAAAACTGCCGCAAGGCCTCGCGCTCGCGCCACTGCCCGTCCAGCCCCTCGGGAATGAGGATTTCGCGCGGATTGAGCGCGGTCAGCATGGGCAACAGGCGCGGGTAGTCGGACTCGGCGGCCAGACAGAACTCGCCGGTCGAGAGGTCGAGCCAGGCGGCGACCAGCGGCCCCTTTTTTGAGACCTCGGCGATCCCCAGCAGGTAGCTGCCGCTGCGCTCGTCGATCTGCGTATCGCCCAGCAGGGTGCCGGGCGTCAGAATGCGGGTCAGCTCGCGCTTGACCAGCTTGCCCGCCTGCGGGGTCTCCACCTGATCGACAATGGCCACCTTCTTCCCCACTGCCAGCAGCTTGTGGATGTAGGCCTCGGCGCTGTGGTAAGGGATGCCGGCCATCGGATAGCCCGAGCGCTGCGTCTGGGTAATCCCCAGCAGGCGCGCCCCCTCCATCGCGTCCTGGTGGAAGACCTCGTAAAAATCGCCCAGCCGAAAGAGCAGCAAAGTATCATCCGGCAGTTGCGAGCGATACTTATGCCACTGCTCCATCATGGGAGTCAGCTTCTTACTGGAGGCCTTGGCAGGGGGCATCCCACCACCTTACAAGCGCCCGCCCTGCCCCGCCATTCAAAATTTTGCCGAATTGATGCCTCAAGCGGTCTGGTTGCAAAAAGATAAAACTTTTGCTTTAAACCCAAAATAGACTTGAGACAGGTAGCTTGTCTCCCGTATAACCTACGCAATGAACCGATTTTCTCAGCCCCCTCTCCCGTTCTTGAAATGCCTGATTTGTGCACTGGTCATGGCAGCGGCCAATGTTGCCGTGGCGCAGGATCCGCCTCCGGATCCGCCGGAGGTTACCGTGCCGAGCACCCCGCCGGACAGCGACCCTGGCAGCTCGCCCACCATCGACCCCGATCTACCACAGGGCAGCTTATACAATATTTCGACGCGCGGCATTGTCGGCAGCATCGACGACCGCAAGCTGATTGGCGGTTTTCAGGTGGCCGGTGGGAACATGCGTGTCCTGATTCGCGCGCTCGGGCCGTCGGTCGGACAAGCAGACACGGGCGATTCAAATCTGGCCAACAAGACGGTCAGTGATGTGCGGGTCGACGTTGTCTCCGGAGGCACGACCATAGGAGCCAACGATGATTTCGCCACCTCGCCTAACCTGACGGATATTCAGACGGCCAATCTGACTCCTGGCAATAGCACCGAGTCGGCGGTAGTTCTGGAGCTTGAGCCAGGTAATTACACCGCCATCGTTTCGGCGGCAAACGATGCAGCCGAGGGCATTGGCATGGTTGAGATTTTCGACTTTTCGCAGGGCAGCAGCGACTTTCCCGGTTATTTCGGCAACCTGTCCACCCGAGGTTACATCAGCGACGATAGTGACGAGGTGTTGATTGGCGGCTTTATTGTGCAGGATGGGGCGGAAAGCGCCATCGTGCGTGGAATCGGGCCACAGCTTGCCGTAGTGGATTCGAACCTTTCCAATAAAACGATTGAGAATCCCCGGCTGCGCGTGGTTGAGGGTGCCACTGAAATTGCCGCAAACAACGACCACGCTACCGCAGTCTATGCCAGCAGTGTGAATTCAGCAGGACTTTCGCCCAACTTTTCGGTGGAGGCAGCGGAGTTGCTCATCCAGAAGACAACCGGTGGTTACACTGTAATCATTGATTCGGCTAACAGTGGCACCGGCGTTGCACAGGTCGAGCTATTCGCGGTCGACGTGGTTGCCGAATAACCCTAGGCTTGCAGGGCATCGGCGAAGAGGCGCGGCTGGCCGATATGCGGGCGGGGCTTGCCGGCGACGCGGTCGAAGCGGGGCTGGCCGAGGAGGAACTCGCCGGAGCGGAAGCTGAAGTTGACGCCGTAGTAAGGGTCTTGCAGCAGAGTAATGCCCCAGCGCCGGATGATGCATTCGGTCTCGCGGCTGAAGCGCGCCTGTTTTTCGGGTGTGTCTTCATAGCCGCGCGAGGCCGACTCGAAGTGCATCATTTCGACCACCCCTGCGTAGATGTTTTCATAGCCTTGGCGGCGGAGCTTGAGGCAGAAATCGACATCATTGAAGGCCACAGCCAGCTCCTCGGCATCGAGGCCGCCCACCCCGAGGAAGCGGTCGCGCCGCACCGCCAGTGCTGCCGCCGTCACCGCGCCGACCTGCCGCACGAGGCGGTCGAGGCAGAAGTAATGAGTGCCTCGGCGCGGCTTGTTGACAAACAAATGTCCGGCCACTCCGCCGATGCCCAGCCCGACGCCGGCGTGTTGCAGGCGCTGACCCGGGTAGTGCAGGCGCGCGCCCACTGCTCCCGCCGGGGGCCGGCTGGCCAGCGCCCCCATGCGGCGCAGCCCGGTGGGGTCGAGCACCCCGATGCCGTGGTTCACCGGCAAGATGACTCCCGCACCGGTTCCGGCCCCCAGCCGGTGTTTGGGG
>CAYQTM010000228.1:0-3964 GCA_964420355.1 uncultured Opitutales bacterium | reverse complement strand
TCGCGCACGACCTGCTCGGCATCGGCGCCGTCCACCGTGATGAGCAGCATGGCGATGCCCTCGACCCGAGTGATCCCGCCCCAGCAGAGTGCCGAAAAAAGGATGGTCGCGATCAGAAGCACGGGAACCTCGACCTTGATGACGCTCGCCTGCACACGTATCGGCAGGATGAGAGCAGCCACACCGAGAATCAGTCCGATATTGCCGAGATTGCTCCCCACGATGTTGCCCACCGCGAGGTCAGGATTGCCGCGCGCCGCACTGATGAGGCAGGTCACCATCTCGGGCATAGAGGTGGCCACCGACACGATGGTCAGCCCGACCACCAGCGGATTGATCTGCAGGCGTCGCGCACCCGCCGCCGCGCCTCCCGCCAAGGCATCGCCACCCCAAACCAGCAGCGCCAAACCCGCCACAATCAGGAGTATAAGCCCCCAAAACGGCCAATCCGCAGTCACATGAATAAAGGCAAGCATCATCAAAACGCGTGAACATAGCCGCCCAATTGAGGCTTGGACAGACAAAAAAGGCTAAAAACGCCTCAAACGAGACCAGATATTCTGGTTTCAGTTGCCGCGCGTAGGTTCAAGAGGACTGGATAGCTGGCTCGGGTGAGGGCGCGGGCCGGGTGCGGTTGTTCGCCTCCTCGATGTCCTGTCGAATCTGGTCGATCAGGTTGTGCTGGGAGAGTTCGCGGGCGATGCGCAGGGCGCTGGCGATGGCGTGGCGGTTGGACGAGCCGTGCGCTTTGAGCACATTGCCGCGTAGCCCAAGCAGGGGGGCACCGCCAAAAGCCTCGGGTGAGATGCGCTGCTTCATCGACTTGAAGGCACCCTGAGCGAGGAAGGCACCGGCTTTCCGAAGCGGTGTGGCGGACAGCTCTTCTTTCAGAATGAGGGATGTGTATTTTAAAAGCCCTTCGAGTGACTTGAGAACGACATTCCCTGTAAATCCATCACAGACAATCACATCGACCTCATCACCAAACATTTGAAAGCCCTCGATCAGCCCCTTGTAGTGGATGAGGCCGTCGATCTGCTTGAGCAGCGCGTGGGTGCGGCTGATGCGCTCGGTGCCCTTGCCCTCTTCGGTGCCAATGGTGAGCAGGCCGACGCGCGGCTTGGCGATGGAGAGCACGAGCTTGGCGTAATTGCTGCCGAGAACGGCATTGTGCATCAGGTGCTCGGGGCGCGATTCTGGATTGGCTCCGGCGTCGATCAGCATCGAAAAACCGCTCATCGCGGGCATGATCGAGCCGATGGCCGGGCGTTCGATGCCGTCGAGCGTGCGCAGGCGCAAGGTGCCGCCAGCCATCAGCGCGCCGGTGTTGCCGCAACTGATCACCGCGCGTGCCTCACCGTTTTTCACCAAGTCGATAGCCTTGACCATCGAGGCGTCGCGCTTGCGCTTGAGCGCATGTACGGGCTTTTCGTCCATCCCGATGACTTCACTCGCCGGATGGATCGCCACGCGTGCGTCACCCGCGATTTGGTGCTCGGCGAGCGCTGGCTTGATGACATCGGGCTGCCCAACGAGCGTGACGCGCAGCGCCTCGTTGCCCTCTGCCTTGAGAGCCAATGCTACCCCAGCCACGATCTCGCCCGTGCCCAAGTCCGCTCCCATTGCGTCGACCGCGAGCCGGGTCTCTGTCAATTTACCGCCCATGAGCCGTATGACGGCGGCACGCCCTTACACCTCAGCATCCAGCACCTGACGCCCCCGATACATCCCGTTTTGCGGGTTGACGTGGTGGGAACGAAAGAGGGTGCCATCCGTCGGATCGGTCGCAAATTGCGGTGCGGTGAAGCGGTGAGCGCCACGGCGCAGGTGACTGCGACGTTTGCTGTGTTTACGCTTGGGTTGTGCCATGATTCAAAAGGGTTTGATGGAAATGGGCGAAGCCCGCTTTCAGGGAAATGCTAGAAAATATGGAGCGCAGGCTGTGTCGTCAAGCCTTCATATTGGCGAAAACCGAAAGTTTTCTGCGCCCCGGCAGTCGCGAAAACAAAGAAGCCCCGGCGCGTTGCCGGGGCTTCTTGCTAAGGGGATCGGAGATCGATCAGTAAACCTGAGTCGACTCGGTCTCGTCCACCGGACGCTCGATCAGGCGCGAGCTGACCCGCACGGTGGTACGTCCGTCACCGAGGGAGACCGCCTGACCGGTGACCCGGTATTCGAGGGTCTGCTTGGGCTGAAGCACGGCCTGCGGCTGGAAGGTGACGGTGTTGCCTTCAATGGTGCCGGGGGTCGTGCCCTCCTGAGCGATCGGCGCAATCTCCGCCGGGAAGGTGACCGTGGTCGCCACGTCGAAGTCATTGGCCGTGCCTTGGTTGGTGACGGTGATGACGTAGGTGGTGTTGTCGCCTTCGGTCAGCGGGTCGTTGGTGTCGACCATCTCCAGCAGGATAGCCGGGAAGCCAGACCAGTCGGTGATCGCGGTGGCACTGTCGCGCAGGGCGTCGCCCTCGGCGGTCACGTCCACGCTGTTGGTGAAGCTGCCCGCAGTAAGGGTGGTGACGATGATGTCGAGCTCCTGCGATTCGCCAGCGTCGATGGAGGCGATGTTCCAGGTGATGGTGTTCGACCCGGCGTCGTAGTTGCCGCCGCCGCTGTTGATGACCTCGTATTCAGCCGGGAGGCGGTCGGTCACGACCACGTCTTCGAGCACGGTCTCGCCGGTGTTATCCACCGTAATGGTGTAGCGAGCGCGCTTGCCGGTGAACTCTTCCGCCGGGCCTTCTTTGCTGATTTCCAGACCCGGGATCAGCACCTCGATTTCGGCCTCGGAGGTGTCATTCTCGTCCTCCACCACGTTGCTGGCGGTCACGGTCGCGCTGTTCACGAATGTGCCGCGCTCAGTGGTTTGCAGCGGGAGGGTAAAGGTTTGCGACTCGCCGGCCTCAAGGGTGCCGACGCTGTATTGCACACCGGCACGGTCTTCGAGGTCACGCAGGCCAGCGGGGATGGTGTCGGTAATCACCACGTTGCGCGCGGCGCTGTTGCCGGTGTTGCGCACCATCAGGGTAAAGTTTGCAGTCTCGCCAACTTTGTAAGTGTCGCGGTCGACGCTCTTGGCGAGCATCAGGTCGGGCTTGGTCACCTGAACCAGCGTGCAGGCCACGGGGATTGCGGTAATGGTGGCGCAGTTGCGGTAGCTGCCGACGGCGTCAGCGCGCATGGTAGCGCGGACGGTCTGCACCTGCCCTTTTTCGAGCCGCGAGAACTCCCAGCGCAGGTCGCTGCCGCTCTGGGTGGCCTGCGGGTCGGCCGAGACGAAGCTCAGCCCCTCGGGCACCATATCGGTCAGCACGACGTCCTTGACGGTCGCCAGCGGCGTGATCTCGTAAGTGTAAGTGAAGTCTTGCCCCACGGTCGCGAACTCGTCGACCGATTTGCGCAGCTTAATCACCTCGCTTTGGGTGATCTCGGCAACGGATTGGCCAGGCTCGGCCATTTGTGGAGCGGAATCCCCCTCCATATCGGTAGTCGGCGCGGTCTCGCAGCCTTGGAAGAGCAGGGAAATGGAAGCCATTCCCAGCGTCAGCAGTAGCGGAAGTCGTTTCATGATTTAGTCTGAGTTTGTAAAAAAACTGAGTCGAAGCAATGGTTATAAAACCGGTTATTGTGCGCAACGCGAGTTAAAAAACACGGAATCGCAGCGCAAATCAAGGGTTTAGCGTGAAAATGACCGCAAAAACCACTCGGCTAGCGGGTCATTACCTCATCCACCGCAAGCGCCATGCCGAGTTGCCATCCGGCTCTCGTAAAAATCAACCGCATCCATCAGACCTTCGCGCAGCTCGTCGACCGAGCGCCCGCTGATATAAGAAGTCTGACTCCCCATCTGCGCCTCGCCCGCAAAGTGATCTGCAGCCGAGTCATACAAGGGGCGCAGTGGCACACCTTTATCCTCAATCATTAGAGTGGTTTTCGATGAGCCGTGCTAAGCTGGTTGAGCGACAAA
>CAYQTM010000227.1:0-4012 GCA_964420355.1 uncultured Opitutales bacterium | reverse complement strand
GATACGTAGATTGACCCATCATGCTTTTGCTGGAATTTGGAAGGCTCCGGCGGTGTCAGGGACAAGTCCCGCCGGCGCCGTCCGCCCCGGCGGCGCCCAGCGCGGCGAGCATCGGCTGGGGGAGACTGACAGGGCTGGCCGTGCAGGAGGTCGGTCATGGTTGGAGCTTCTCGTCAGTCGTTTTCATGCAATGTTGCGGGTTGCGAATAGATGCTTGAGCCGCGAGCGCATTCGGGCTATCGTATCGAACTTTACTATTCGCTTTTTCCGGGCGGAGCAAGCGTGTCCAACGAACAGTCAGCAACCTCACTCCCGCTGTCGGCCAAGAGCCGAGAGGCGCAGGCGGTGTGGGAACGGGCGGCGCGGCTGGTCGAGCAATGGGAAGCCGGTGCGGCCAAGGCAGACGGGCTGATTCAGGCGGCGGCGTTTGATTCGGCGGTCGAGCGGCGGCGCTGCCAGCACCTCTTTTATGGGGTGGTGCGCTGGCATGGGGCGATTGAGGCGCTGCTGGAGCCGCTGTTGCAGCGTGCGCCTCGGCCACGGCTGTCGGCGCTGCTCAAGATGGCGATTTTTGAGCTGATCGAGGGGCGGGCTGAAGCGGGCTTGACGCCGCGCATTATCGATAACGCGGTTGCGCAGACGAAGCGCCAGCTCAGTCAGCCCGAAGCGGGGATGGTCAATGCGGTGCTGCGACGGGTGGCGCGGGAGGTCGGCACCTGGAAGCCGGGCGATGCGCTGGATGCGGCTGGTCTCGCCGGGCGCTGGAGCCACCCCGAGGCGATGGTCGTCAAGTGGCTGCAACACTTTGGCAAAACGCGCACGCTGGCGCTGCTGGAGTGGAATCAACAGGTGCCGGAGGTAATCCTGCGCCTGCGTGATCCCGCCGCACGCGATGCCCTGCGCGAGCTGACCATGCCGACCCCCTGGCGCGACTTTTACCGGCTCCTGCCCGAGGCCGACTGGGCGCACCTGCAACCGCTGCTCGAGGCTGGGCGCGTCTATGCGCAGGATCCCTCGACCCGCCTCGCGCCGCAGATGCTGAACCCGCGCCCCGGCGAGGACGTCCTCGACCTCTGCGCCGCGCCGGGCGGCAAGACCCTCCAGCTTGCCGACCTCCTTTTTGGCCACGGTAGCACGGACACCCTCGGCGACAAGGCGGGGCTGCTCGTCAGCCTCGACCTCCCGGAGCTCGGCCATCGCAGCGAGCAGTGGCAGCGCAACCTCGCGCCCTACCCGCCCGAAAAAATCCGCCGTCTGGAGCACGACCTTCTGGCGCTGACGCCCGACGACCTCCGCGCGCACGGCCTGCCCAGGCAGTTCGACGCCATCCTTCTCGACGCGCCCTGCTCCAACAGCGGCGTTCTGCGCCGTCGCCCCGACGCCAAGCGCCGCCTCTCGCCGGAGAGTGTCGCCGAGATGGCCGCGCTCCAGCACCGCCTCCTGAGCCGCGCCGCCGCCCTCGTCAAGCCCGGCGGACGCCTTGTTTACAGCACCTGCAGCATCGAACCCGAGGAAAACCGTCAGCTCATCGACCACTTCCTCAACGCCGCCGCCCCGGACTTCGCCCTCGTCAGCCAAACTCTCAGCCTCCCTTGGGAAACCGGCCATGACGGCGCCGACGTTTTCCTCCTCAAGCGTAATCGCGCATAGGGAACGGATCACCTGTCAGTGCTGCAACTCGCCTTGAACACAGGGCATTCGCTGATCGCGATTGTTGGGCTTCAGGTGTGGCTCTTCAAAAAGTTTGGCTGGTTCTGAGCGAAGCGCAAAAGACGCGAGAGCGTTTGCCCTCGCGTCTTTGTGTCCTTGGTATGAATGCTTTGGGGATTAGGCGTCTTCGGCGAGGTGGCCTTGGATGCTGACGGTCACGTCGACCTTGTTGCCGACGGGCGGGTTGAAGCCCTTCATGCCCCAGTCGCGGCGGTCGATCTCGGTGGTGCCCTTCCAGCCGGAGATTTTCGTGCCATTACGGCCTTCGCCAAAGCCGAGCAGCTCGACGTCGAGGGTCACGGGATTGGTCTCGCCGAGCATGGTGAGGTTGCCGGTGACTTGGTAATTCTTCTCGCCGACCTTCTCCCATTTAGTCGATTCAAAGGTGATTTTTGGATACTTCTCAGCAGTGAAGAAGTCCTCGTTTTTGAGGTGGTCGTCGCGCTTGTCGTTGTTGGTATCGACGCTATCGACATAGACGGTGGCGACGGCCTTCGATTGCTCGGGATTCGCCGTGTCGTAGTGAACCTCGCCCTCGAAGTTGCCGAAGGTGCCGGGCACGGCGTTGAAGAAGTGATTGATCTCGAAGCGCACGCCGGAGTGCGCGGTGTCAATTTTGTAAACTTCGACTTCGGCGGTGGCGACGGAGGCGGACAGTGCCAGAGCAGCAGTGAGTGTAGTCAGGGTTGTTTTCATAGATTTACTGTGTTGTTGTATTGGGAACCCTTGAAAGGGACGTGTGGCAGGTCGGTTTGTCAAACGTGACAGCCAACCTCTGCCACGAAAATTGGAGTCTGGGGCGGCGAATATATTCCCGGCTCTTATCCCGGCAGGTAAATACCCCAATCATTAGCGACTTATTTCGCGATCCGCACCAATCTGCTCGGCTGCAAGAACAGACGCCATTGACTCGCGGCACTTAGCAGTGCAGCTTCGCAAAGCCGTAAGTCCTTTCGTTCGAGCAGCTTAGCACGGAACATCAAAAACTTCGCTAACGATTGAGATGAATAAGGAGGAAGCAGAGGAGCAAGATGGGCGGGAAGAGGATGCCGGGGAGGGTGGCCGTGAGACGGCGTTGAGCGAAGTAATACATTGTGGTGAGGATGAGGCCGGTAGCGAGGAAGGCTTGATAGGCGGGCGGTGGGGTGATTTCAAGGAAGAGGCCGGAGGTGCGCGTGCTGTGTGCGAGGAGCGTGTCCATCCAGCCGATGAGGTGGTAGGCGACCCAATTGGCGAATAGAGTGAGGCCGTCCCAGTTGGGGATGAGGCTGCCCGCGAGGCTGACCAGTCCCGCCCCAAGGGTGACAAAGGCGAAGATCGAAATGGGGATGCTGAGGAGGATGCCGCCGGGGGTCACGATGCCGAAGAAGGCGGCGATGAGTGCTCCGCCGGAGACGAGCGCCGCCCAACTGATCGCGTGAACGCCAACGGTGAAACGGATGGCGCGGCGAACCTGACGGCGATGCCATGTGAGTTCGGGCAGGGGTCGGAGCGGGTCGGCTTCGAGGCGAGCGATGACGGCATCGGCGATGGGGATGCCGTAGAGGATAAGTCCGGCGACGATGGTGTAGGAGAGTTGGAAGCCCGGACTGAAGAGCTGGGCGGGGTCGATGAGAAGGACGATGAGGGCGCTGAGGATGAGCGCGGGGAAGAGTCCGGGCTGACGCCAGAGCATCAGGGCGAGCCAGAAGGTGCCGACCATGATGACGGCGCGGACGGCCGAGGGTGGCGCGCCAACGATCCAGACATAGGTTATCAGTAAGGCCAGCGATACGCAGCCGTTGACGCGCAAACCGCAGCCCAGCCGCTTGAGCACGAAGGCGAGCATCGTAGCGATCAGCCCGATGTGCAGACCGCTGATCGCGAAGAGGTGGAGCGTGCCGGTGCGGCGGTAGCGTTCGCGCTGCTCGACCTCCAGGGCGGCGGTCTCGCCGAGCAGCATGGCGGTGAGCACGCCGGGACGCGGGTCGTCGGGGGTCGAGCCGCGGCGCAGGGTCTGCTTAAAAGCTTCACGCAGCCTGGCGGCCGCGCGGTTGGGGGGCGGGGCGGGCGCAGCCGAGCCGTCCAGATAGGCGCGGCGAAAGATGTGGCTGACACCCGAGCCGACCAGATAACGCTCGAAGTCGTTTTCCGGGGCGTCCGGGCGGACCGGGCGCAGCAGCCCCCTGGTCGGCAGGCGCGCGCCCGCCACGGTCGCCGGCGCGTCCTCCAGGAGGTTGACTTGCAACTACGTGCGCCCCCCTTCCAGCCATTCGACCCCCTCCCGTGCCCGCCCCCCCCGCGCCCCCCCGCGCCGCCGTCC
>CAYQTM010000226.1:0-4021 GCA_964420355.1 uncultured Opitutales bacterium | reverse complement strand
CTCCGCCGCCACGCACACCCGCCTCACCCACGCCTTCGCCCAAAGCGACGCGCTCTTCGAAGGCCGCTGGGCTTGGGAACTCGCCCAACACCTCCCCGAAGACACCCCCATCCACGTCGCCAGCAGCATGCCTGTCCGCGACTTCGAGTTCTTCTGGCCAACCCGCGCCCGCCGCGTCCACCCCTTCGCCAACCGAGGCGCAAACGGCATCGACGGCACCCTCTCCACTGCCCTCGGCATCGCCACCGCCGCCGCGCGCCCGACCGTCCTCATCACCGGCGACCTCGCCCTCCTCCACGACAGTAACGGTGCCCTCATCGCGCCTCACTTCAAGGGCAGCCTCACCATCCTCCTCCTCGACAACGCTGGCGGCGGCATCTTCCACAACCTCCCCATCGCCCAATTCGACCCCATCTTCGAGCACTACTTCACCACGCCCCAATCCCTCGACTGGCAAGCCTGGGCCACCGCCCACCACATCCCCTTCGAGACCCTCAACGACTGGTCAACCTTCCGCCAACGCTTCGCCCACCTGCCCGACCAAGGCATCCGCCTCCTCCGCCTCCCCACCGACCGCCACCGCGACACCCTCACCCGCCAACAACTGCTCACCTCGAATGATCGAGGACTGCTCAAAACTCCGCAACTTTAAGGTTGATATTACGATAGCTTGCGCCAATGTAAGGTCAGTCTGCTGGCAGCAATGGGCTTACATTTCTCATAAGACCCCGAATTTCTCGACCCTTTGTCAGGCTGCCACCACTCAACGCTCCATTACTGAATGTCAAGATCCCCCGGACCCAGAGGCCGTGGCCAGCGAGGCCGCCCCGGTAAAGATTACGTTCGCCGCAATGAACGGATACGCGCCCCCGAAGTGCGAGTGATTGGCCCCGACGGCAAGCAAGTCGGCGTCATGCACCCCAGAGAGGCGCTGAAAATTGCCCGCAGTGCAGGGCTCGACTTGATCGAGGTCTCGCCCACCGCGCGCCCGCCGGTTTGTCGCATCCTCGATTACGGCAAGTTTCAATACGAGGAGTCCAAGCGCAAAAAGGACAACAAGCAGACCACAACCAAGCTCAAGGAAATCAAGCTGCGGGTCAGCATCGACGCGCACGACTTTGTCACCAAGCTGCGCCGCGCCGAGGAGTTCCTCAACGAGGGCAACAAGGTCAAGGTGACGCTCAGCTTCCGTGGACGCGAGAACGAGCACCGCGAGCTGGGCTTCGAGCGCGTCAACAAGGCGGTCGAAGAGCTTTCGGGCGTCGGCACGCCGGACTCCGAGCCCCGGCTGGTCGGGCGCAATGTCACGCTCATCCTCTCGCCCCTGCCGTCCAACAAGCGCAAGCTCAAGTTCAACCTCGACGACGAAGCGCTCGACGAGGACGCGCAACCCCGCGAAAAGCCGCAGCAAAAGGAAAAACCCGCCGTCCCGGAGGCGGACGAGGGGAACCTCGAAGTCTGAACACCGGTCTGCGGGCGCATGAGCACACGGTGGCAACAGGGCGTGAGCAGCAGGCGAATCCTCGTCTGCCTAACGCTGGGATTGCTCTTCGCGCTCGCCGCTGAAGCGCGCACCGCCAACATCAACGGCACCACCTACATCTCGCTCGACATCATCGCCGCCCGGCTCGGCATGGAAGCGCGCGAAACCGAGCGCGACGAGGTCGCGGAGCTGCGCTCGCAGTGGACGCAGATGGAGTTCAAGCGCAATCGCAAAGCCTTCATGCTCAACGGGCACACCGTGCATCTCGCCTGGCCGGTGGCGCTCTCGCGCGGCCAGCTCTTCATCAGCGAAATCGACTACGAGAAGAATTTACAGCCGCTCCTCACCCCGCAGGTCTTCGCCGAGCAGACCCCGAGGCTCTACCGCATCGTGATCGACCCTGGCCACGGCGGCAAAGATCCGGGTGCCGAAAACCAGCGCATCGGCACCAACGAAAAGACGCTGGCTCTAGCGGTGGCGCACCGCCTCAAGGCCGAGCTGGAGCGCTATGGTTACCAGGTGTTGCTCACCCGCGAGGACGACCACTTTCTGGAGCTGAACAAGCGCCCGGCCTTTGCCAACCAAGTCGAGGCCGACCTCTTCATCAGCCTGCACTTTAATGCCGAGACCTCGCGCACCGTGCGCGGCATCGAGACCTTCATCTTCACCCCGCTCAACGCCCCGTCGACCGCCCGCAACAGCCTCCACTGGACGGATAAAAAGACCTATCCCGGCAACGACAACGACGTCTGGAGCACCATGGCCGGCTTCTACATGCAACGGGCTCTGACGCGGCATACCGGCGAGCCCGACCGCGGCCTCAAGCGCGCCCGCTTCGCTGTGCTGCGCGATGCGGCGGTGCCCGCCATGCTGGTCGAGCTGGGCTTCATCTCGACCGACTCCACCGCCCGCGCCGCCCAGAGCGCCGCCCAGCAGCAGCAGTGGGTCAAGGCGATGGTCGCGGGCATCCTCGACTACCAGAAGACCCTCGACCGCCTGCGCGGGCGCTGAGGCGAAGTCAACTGTAGCGAGGCCATCCAACCTCTGCCTCTCCTCGATCATTAGAGTGGTTTTCGATGAGCCGTGCCAAGCTGGTTGAGCGACAAAGGCTTGTGGCTTTGCGAAGCTGCACCAGTAGGTGCCGCGAGTCAATGGCGCAAGTCTTTGCCGCCAAGCAGATTGGTGCGGATCGCGAAATAACACTCTAATGATTGAGGAACATCAATATTTACAATAATCGGCTCGACTCAGCCACGCGAATGCGGGACGCTCCACGAATGGAACCCCTCAAAGTTGGCATCCTCGGCTGCGGCAAAATCAGCCAAGCCTATTTCACTGGCCTGAAGCACTACGGGCGCTATACCAAGGTAGTGGGTGCAGCCGACATCCAGATGCCCGCCGCCGAGCGCGCTGCCGAAGCCCACGGCATCGACGCGATGACGGTCGACGAGATGCTGACCAATGACGAGATCGAGCTGATCGTCAACCTCACCATCCCGAGCGCCCACGCGCCGCTCAACCAGCAGATTTTGGAGAGCGGCAAGCACGCCTACTGCGAAAAACCCTTCGCGCTCAATCGCCGCAGTGGCTTCGACGTGATCGAAAAGGCCAATGAAGAAGGCCTGCGGGTGGGCTGCGCGCCCGACACGGTGCTCGGCGCAGGCATCCAGACCTGCCGCAAGCTGATCGACGAGGGCACCATCGGCGAGCCGCAGTATGTGTCGGTCAACATGCAGACAATGGGGCCCGAGCACTGGCACCCCAACCCGCAGTTCTATTATGAAGAGGGCGGCGGGCCGCTCTGGGACATGGGCCCCTACTATTTCTCGGCGCTGGTGACCTTCTTCGGCCCGGCGGCGAAGGTGGTGTCGCTGGGTGGCTCGGCCTTTGAAAAGCGGGTGGCGCTGGGCGGCTCGCGGGTGGGCGAGCGCTTCCCAGTGAGCGTGCAGACGCACTATTTGTCGCTGGTCGAGTTCGCCAGCGGGGTGAGCGCCCAAACGCTGTTCAGCTTTGACTTGCGCGGCGAAACCCACCTGCCGCTCTTCGAGATTTACGGCACTGAGGGCAGCCTCGCCGTGCCCGACCCCAACCACCATACCGGCGAGATCCTGATCTCAACCATCGCCGACGCCCGTCCCGGCGACTACGGCCCCAAGCCCGAATGGCACACGGTCAAGCCCGAGCACACCCACGGCGGCATGCGCGGCCTCGGCGTGGCCGACATGGCGGCGGCGCTGCGCAACGACCGACCGCACCGCGCCTCGGCCGAGATGGCGCTGCATGTGGTCGACCTCTTCCGCTGCCTCGACAAAAGCAGCGAACTCAAGCGCTTCGAACCCCTCGAAACCACCTGCGAGCGCCCGGCCATGATGCCCATCGGCCTCGCCGAGGACGAGGTCGAAGCCTGACGTAGTTATGCAGTTGATCGCGAATGGGACGCGCTCGCCCGACCGAGCCAACCGATGGCAATATTGGGGCAACGCTAGCCTGACTTCCCCTCCAGTAGGCCAAAAACCGGCTTAACAGCGGGCTTTGGCT
>CAYQTM010000225.1:0-4034 GCA_964420355.1 uncultured Opitutales bacterium | reverse complement strand
GGGGCGACAAGGCGAGGGAAGAACGGAGAACGAGGGGAGGGAAGACAGAGGAAAGGAGAGGGAGCAGACAAGAAGAGGGAGAGGAAGAGGAAGAAAGAAGCAAAAAAAAAGCGAGGAAGAAGGACAGAGAAAAACGAATGTGAAAAAGAAGGTAAGTGGGGGAGTAGGGAATGATATGAGAGAAATAAAGATTCAAATAGTTGGAGGAAAGATGGAGGAAGAAGAGAAGATAGAGGGACGGCAAGGGAATATCAAAAGAGCCATTCTCAAAGGCGGCCAAAAAATCGCCGCGAATTTTGGTGGCCTCGGCCGCTTCCCTGATGGAAATCCCTTTTCGCTTGCGCGCTTCTTCGAGGCGTTCTCCGATATTTTGCATTGTTCAACGGGGTCTCTAGCGCGTTTGTTGGGGAAAGGCAACGCCAAAGTCTAGGCGTGTGGCTCAGACAAGAATCAGTGCGGGGGACTCGATCAGATTGCGCAGCGCCTGAAGGAACTCGGCACCGGTGGCACCATCGATTACGCGGTGGTCGCCGCTGAGACCCACGCTCATGCGCTCGCCCGCGACCACGTTGCCCGCGTCGTCGACCACCGGCTGCTTCACCGTCGCGCCGAAGCTGAGAATAGCGGCGTTGGGCGGATTGATGATGCCGTAAAAGCTACTGATGCCATACATGCCGAGGTTGGTGACGGTGCAGGTGCTGCCCGACATCTCGTCCGGTTTCAGCTTCTTGCCGCGCGCCTTGGCGATCAGCGCCTTGGCCTCGCTGCTTATCTGCCGAACGGACTTGAGGTGAGCGTCACGAATCACCGGCGTCAGCAGCCCCTCTTCGACCGCCACCCCAAAGGCGAGATGGACTGCGCCGTATTGCTGGATGCTGTCGCCCTGCCAGGAGCGGTTGGCAGCGGGCACGCGGCGCAGCGCCTCGGCCACCGCTTTCATCAGCAAGTCGTTGACCGACAGCTTGATACCCTCGTCGGCCAGCCCAGCGTTCAGCTCTTTGCGCAGCTTGCCCAGCGGGGCGGCGTCGACCTCGGTCTCCAGATAAAAATGCGGCACGGTGGTCTTCGACTCAACCAGCCGACGGGCGATGGTAGCGCGCATGCTGCTGACCTTCTCCGTCTTGTCCTCCTGAATCGGCGCACCCGCCGGAGCCACCGACGGCGCTGAGGGCGCGGCATCGGAAGCCTGCGGCGCGGCCTGCTTCGCGGGCAGACCCTCCTTGAGCGCCTTCTCCACATCGGCCTTGACGATCCGCCCGCCCGGCCCGGTGCCGGTGAGCTGCTCCAGCGGCACGCCCTTGTCAGCCGCAATCTTCTTCGCCAGCGGCGAGGCCTTGATCCGCCCGCCATCGGCACCGCTCGCGGTGTGCGCCTGCTCGGCATTCGCCCGATCCGAGGGATACTTCGCCGACGCCTGAGCCTCGCCCTTACTCTCGGGCTTGGCCTCCGCCTGCTTCGGCTCCTCCGACTTCGGCGCATCCTCGACCGCCTGCACCTTGGACTTCTTTGGTGCCTCGTCGTCTTCTTCCGCCTCGGCCGACTCCTCAAACTCCTTCGCGGCCTCGCCCTCCGACTTTACCGACGAGGTATCCGCCTCGGGTGCCGACTCGCCCTCCTCACCAATCGCGCACATGGGCGCGCCAATCGGGATCTGGTCGCCCTCGCTCACGTAATGCTTCAGCATCACGCCCGGATCGAAGGCCTCGACCTCCATCGTCGCCTTATCGGTCTCCACCTCGGCAATCATATCGCCGGCTTCGACCCGATCCCCCTCTTTTTTCAGCCAGTTGACGAGCGTCCCCACCTCCATGGTGTCGGACAGCTTGGGCATTTCAATGATTTCGGCCATGAGTCAGTCGCAAAAAAAAATTCCAAAAAAGCGCCACCAGCAAGGCAGCCACAGCATCTTGCCCCCCAACCGCCCCCTCTGCAAGCGCGAAGCACGCATAACCCCAGATTTCCCACGCCCCGAGAGCCTATGCGCTTTTTGCTTGAACTTTCGCTCATAATCGATTCGATAGTGACGATATGCAACCCGTGAATTCAGCGACCACTCCGGTTGCCGGTGCGCAATCCGCCGCGAATAGCGAGGCGGACTGGGATCGCTTGGTCGTCGAGCGGGTGCAGCAGGGTGAGGTGGCGGCCTTCGATCTGTTGATTAAAAAGTATCGCGAGCGCCTCTTTGGCGTGGTGTATAACTTGACCTCCAATCGTGAGGATGCTTCGGATCTTGTGCAGGAGGCCTTTATCAAAGCCTTTCGCTCGATCAATCGCTTTAAGGGGAAGTCAGCCTTTTTCACCTGGCTTTACCGCATCGCGGTCAATACGACGATCACCCACCTTAAAAAGCACCGCGCCCGGCGTTTCTTCTCCTTTGAAAATCTGGACGAGGAGGTCGCGCAGGCCGACATTGTCGAGATCTTGGCGGCCAAAAATCGCTCTGATAAGCCCACTCTGCTCAACGAGCTTCAAGAAAAATTGAACGAGGCGCTGCAAACCTTGTCTCTTAAACATAGGACAGTGGTGGTTCTCTTTGAAATTGAAGGGCTTAGCCACCAGGAAATCGCCGGGATCACCGGCACATCCGAGGGCACGGTTCGCTCTCGGCTCCACTACGCCAAGCAGCAACTCCAATCCATTCTCCGACCCTACATCGACTGATTTTTTGCTTATGCCCGATACTTCCCAGCAACCACGCGTAAAACTCGAAGATCTGCTCCAGCTCAAGCGAGCCGAGCAGCCCGACCAAGCCTTCTGGACGCATTTCGACGCCGAACTGAAGCAGAAAACCCTGCAATCGGTGGTCGAGCACGAGAGCCTCTGGGCGCGCACGGTGCGGTTTTTGGTGCAGCGCGCGGCACCGCTCGCAGGTGCTGCCGGTGCGGCAGTCTGGGCAATGATGACTTTCTTCTCGCCGGCCGTAGTGCTGGTCGAAGCGCCCTTGGCTGACCCGACTGTGGCGGCAGCGGACGTGCAAGTGGCTCATGTTGAATTGGTTGCGGATGAGCCTATGGCGGACTTGGCTCCCGAGCCGGCGCAGGAAATCCTTCTCGCGCGTGCGGACTTTGACGCCGACGTGGTGGCTGCCCGCGAATTTTCGCCCAAGAGCTTTCGCCGCGAGCTGGCTTCCGAGGTCTTTCGCGCCGTGCCCGGTGCCGCCGACTTCAGCGTCGATTCCATTGCCGCCCGCGCGACCCACCTCACTCGATTTTAAGTGCAGACTTTTTGTAAAAGCCCCGTATTGCTGACCGCTCTGCTTTTTTTTTTGCGCTGAGCGGCACCAGCCATGCGCAGACTGAGGTCAACTACCTCGCCTATCAAAAGCGCCTCGTCGATCTTTACGAGCAGCACGCCAATGCGGTTGTCCGCGTTATGGCGGCCTACCCGCCGCGCGAGGATCCAGAAGCGGAGCAAAGCGAAGCGGCAGAGGCAGACGAAGAAGCTCCAAAGGTGCCGAAAATTCGCGTGGGCACCGGCTTTTTTATCAGCAACGACGGCCTGCTGCTGGTGAACGCGAGCCGCGCGCTGGGTGCCAACCGTGTCTGGATCATACATCGTGGCCTTGAATACGCCGCGACGGCGATTGGGCACGATCCCGCCAACAATTTATCGCTGCTGCGGGCGGTGGATCTGCCGCCTGACTTCGATTTCATCTCGATGGAGGCCTCGCCCAGCGCGCCGCGCATCGGCACGCAACTGATGGGCATCGCCTCGGTGCTCAACTTCGACCCCGCGCCCCTCACCGGCATGGTGCTGGGCTACGATAACAGTTTTAAAGGCATTACTTTCGATTCGACCCCGCCATTCCCGACCACCTACATGCGGGTGAACGTGCCGACCTTGCCTGGTGCCGGCGGCGCACCGCTGCTCGACCTCAATGGGCGGCTCGTGGGGGTGTTGGTGGCGTCGCTGCCGGATATCGACGGCTCCTACGCGCTGCCCGTGCAGGCCATTATCCGCATCCGCGACGACCTGCTTTTTTCTGGCGAGGTGCAGTATAGCTGGATGGGCATCGACGTCGAAGAGCAGGTAGA
>CAYQTM010000224.1:0-4037 GCA_964420355.1 uncultured Opitutales bacterium | reverse complement strand
GGGGAGTCGCGGCCCCCAGCCTCGGCGTGCTAGCAGGCGCGGAACGAGGAAGGGGAACGCGTTTTGGAGACGGGGAGCGCCGCGGCAATCTCGTCATCGTTCCTGTCGCCCTCATCCGCGTCACGGAAGGTGTCCACCCCGGCCTCGATTTCTCCGACCTGCCCACCGTCCGCGCCGTCTATGAGCGCCTAACCCGCATGGAAGTCCACCCGCGCCACCCCTACGCGGGCGACCTCGTCTTCACCGCATTCTCCGGCAGCCATCAGGACGCGATCAAGAAGGGCATGGACGCGCGCGTGAAGCAGCTTGAAAGCGAGCCCGGCGCCACCGCCGAGTCGGCCTTTTGGGAGGTGCCCTACCTCGCGATCGACCCGCAGGACATCGGGCGCAGCTACGAGGCGATCATCCGCTTCAACAGCCAGAGCGGCAAGGGCGGTGCGGCCTACCTGCTGGCGCAGGATCACGGGCTCGACATCCCGCGCCCGATGCAAGCCGAGGTCGGCGAGGTGGTCAATCAGGCCGCCGACCGCGAGGGGCGCGAGCTGTCCAGCGCCGAGCTGCTGGCGGTGTTTGAAAAGGAGTTTCGCCGCGACGCGCCCCTCAAGCTCGGGCGCTACCGCCTACCGCAGTCCGAAGAAAGCGACGTGGTGGCGATTGATGCCAACTGCCAGTTCGATGGCCGCCCGCTCAGCTTATACGGCGAGGGCAACGGCCCGATCAATGCCCTGGTTCACGCCATCGAGCAGCAGGGCTGGAAGGACTTCCGCCTTACCGACTACCGCCAGCATGCGATTGGCGCGGGCTCCGGCACCAAATCGGCGGCCTACATCCAGCTCCAGCGCCTCGAAGATGGGCGCAACTTCTACGGCTGCGGCGTCGACCCCAACATCGAACGCGCCAGCCTCCTCGCCCTGGTCTCCGCCTTCAACCGCTCCCGAAAATAGCCGCTCAGTTTCGCGAGGGGGCAAATCGAGGTTTCCGGCTCTCAGCCAGATCGCTTTCCCACCGGTAGCGGCCTTCGAGCGCCAGAATCGCAGTTTTATCTGCATTTTTCACCAGCTCACGCAAAGCGAACTCCACCAGAGCCTTCTTGCTGCGCAGCCCAGTGATCTTCAGCCCCTCTCTGACCAACGCCTCGTCTAAATGAATATATGTCCTGCTCATGGCGTAAGCCTAACAGGAAAAACTTAGCGATCAAGCCCTCTCACATAGCGATCGCTTTTCATTCTGCAACGGTTTCGGGGAGTGGTGCGGGCTGGGTGGCGCTAACTGCCGGTTCTGCGGGTTCGGCTTCGGTCTGGGTTTCGCTGAGGCGATCCATGATGCGGGTGCTGACGCGGTCGATGCCGAGGCGGCTGAGGCGGCTGAGGGGGTAGGCCTGCTGGGCATTCAGGTAGGCGGCGAGCGCAACTGGGTCGTTCTCGGCTTCCTCGGCGCGGCGGGCGCGGTCGAGGCGTCCGACGAATTCGGCGACGCGGGGGGCGAGCCGAGCCTGAGCGCGGTTGAGCACGGGATCTTCCTCGCTCAGCTCGCTGGCCTGCACCAGTAGCTCCCAAGCGGCGTAGGGCTGATCCTGCCGCGCCATTTCCTCGGCCTGCGTGACCAGAATCTCCAGCTCGGACACCCGCTTGATGATCTCCATGAGCTGTTGCGCCTCGGGTGAATTGGGGTCGAGCGCCTGCCCCAGCTCGACACGCCGCTCAAAGATCGCCCGCCAGTCCTGGCGCTCGACCATGTCTGCAAAGGCGATCTCTCCCTGTGCGCCGCGACTGGACTGCTCTTGAAAGCGCAGGATGTTGGGATTCATCGGCCAGATTTCGACCGCTTTTTGCAGCTCTTCGCGCGCGGCAGCGATGTCGTTGAGATTCAAAAACTCCTTGGCCGCGAACACCGCCAAATTGCTCATGCTCTTTGCGTTATTGATCATCGAGGTGATTCGCCGCCCCGAAAAGTCCTCGGTCAGCGTCTCGATCTCTGCCACCACGTCCTCGACCGCCACCCAGTCGCGCACTTCCATCAGATCCTGCGCCTCGCGCATCAGCATGTAGAGCTCGAGCAGATGGAGCCGCTTTTCCTCGGGGTAGAGGTAAACGCTGGGCAGGTGCTCGCCGAGCACGAAGGTCTCCTGCAGCCGCTGGAGCGCCTGGATGCGGTCGCCGCGCTCGAAGGCGGAATCGACCACCTGCATGCCGAGGTTCACGTCGGCCACCGCCTCGCGCGAAATGAAGTCAATCGTGTCGACCGTAAAGCTTAAATCCGTGTCGGGCAAGAACTTGCGCATCTCGGCGTCGCCGACCTCCAGCGCTTGTTGCGAGCCCTTGAACATCTGGCGATAAAAGCCGCTCGCCATCATGGCGTGCGGAAAACGCCGCTGGAGGAAAAACCCGAGAATCTGACTTTGAAACTGGAGTTTGGCCTCGATCCCCGTGCCTGCTCGCTGGGTTTCGAGGGCGGCCAGCCGCGCCTCGGTCTCGGCGAGATCCTGCGCCCGGAACTGCGCCTCGGCACTGTAGCCCGCCCCGCCGAACTCCTCGCCGGTGGTCTGATTGAGCGCGACCATGCGCTGGCGGCGCTCGTGGAGGTCGGCCAGCACGCGCTCGCGGTTGGCGACAATCTCCTGCTGGGCGCGGCGCACCTGCTCCAGCTCGCTGCTGTCGATCCGTCCGCTGCGGCTCTCGTTGCGCACCCGCATGGCGTTACTCACCTGATTGGCAACGACAAGCGAATTCCCATCATCCAGCTCCGTGTAATCCGCCGCCTGAAACAGCAGCCCCCAGGCCGGCGAATCCACCGTCACCCCGCGACTGCTCCCCGTGCCTTGCAGCTCCTCAAAAATCGCATCCAGCAGCGCCTTATATTCCTGCGCGCCCTCGGGCGGCCGAGGCAGACTCAAATAGCGCTCGAAGCGCGCCCGAAACACCCGATCCTGCCCCAGCGTAAACACCCTGCCCTTCCAGGTAAAGGTGCCCTCTTCCAGATCGAGCGAATCGGCATCGGGGTCGAACACCTCGTTGCCCATTTTCAGCAGATTGTCCGCATCAAACAGCCCCGGCGCCAGATTGACATTGCTGGTCGAGGCCGTCGGCGCGGGTTGCGCCTGCCCTGCCCCACCCGGCTGCGCCTGAGCCGGCACCATGCGCCGAGGCACCTCCGGCTCCTGCTGGGCACCGAGCGGTAGTGTAAAAAGGGCGAGAGCGGCGACAAGATAACGCATGGGAATTAAAGTTTTTGCAACTGCTCAACAATGATGAGCCCTTGCTCGCGGATGGTCACAGCCATGCGGTATTGCTGGCCGACGTTGAGGGTCTGCGCCTTGGCGGATGGGACAAACACCGGCACGGGGAGTTCCGAGCCCTCCGGCTCGACCGCCACCAGCCGCCCTACCCCTTCGCGATAAGCCAACTGCGACTCGATGATGGCCACGATCTGATAATGGTTGCCGAGGAAATTGCCCGGCGCGTCCAGATAATCCCGCACGGGCAGTGGGTCGAGCTGCTGCCAGGAACCCGCCTGCCGCAGAGTCAGCCCACCGACCAGCACCAACACCACCAGCCCCACCACTCCAAGGGCAATCGCGGGCAACTTACGGGATAACATACTCATCTCCCGTAGCCTAACCTGACTTACCCACCCATTTCGAGGAGATTTTTGCCGGTTCGACCGATTCTCTAACGCTCAAGCGCCCTCGAGCTGTCGGATCTTGTAGTCGACTTTGGCGATGTAGCCGTCGATGTCGCATTTGCGCTTGAGGCCGGAGGCTTTCATGATGCGCACTTTGCCGAAGATGGGGTTCTCGTTCCAGGCGCGGTCGTGAAGGCCGTAGCACCAGGCGTTGCCGACGTAGGAGTTGGCGTCGCGCCCGTCGACGAAGTATTTGTTGTTGAGGTGGAGCGCGGCCTTGAAGCCGTTTTCGGGGCTGCCCGCCCATTCGAGGATTTTTTTGCCCCAATACATGCGCATGTAGTTGTGCATGTAGCCGGTGTCGCGCATCTCGCGCATGGCGGCGTTCCAGTAGGGGTCGTGGGTCTTTGCCGCCT
>CAYQTM010000223.1:0-4042 GCA_964420355.1 uncultured Opitutales bacterium | reverse complement strand
GATGGCCAAGCCGAGTCCTGAGCCTTCTTTGCGCCCCGTGAGAAAGGACTCGAAAATGCGCTCGCGAATGCGTGGGTCGACGCCCGGGCCGGTGTCCTCGACCCGCACGACCACCACCGGCGTGCCCTCGCGGTCTTCGCTGGCCGCGCGGATGTGGATGCACCCGCTCGTGCCGATGGCCTCGGTGGCGTTGAGGATGAGGTTGAGCAGCACCTGCTGGAATTGCCCCTTGTTGACCTGCACTTGCAGGCCGCTCGGTGCCTCGGTGCGCAGGGTGATGTGGCTCTGTTCGAGCTTGAGGCGCACGAGGGTGGCGGTGTCGTCGATCAGCGCGGCGATGGCGTAGCGGGCGTGCATGTCGCGGCTGGTTTTGCCGAAATCGAGCACGCGCCCGACGATGCTTTCGAGTTGGTTGAGCTTTTCGCCGATCACCTCGCGGTCGCGCGCGCGGGCGTCGCCTTCGGGGAAGTCGAGGTCGAGCGAGTCGAATAGTAACTTGATGACGGTCAGAGGGTTGCGGATTTCATGCGCGATCTCCGCCGCCAGCAGCCCGAGGGTGGTGAGGCGTTCGTTCTTGCGCAGATTCTCCTCGCTGGCAAAGACGCGGCTATACAGGCGAGCGTTTTGTATAGCCACCGCGCCGAGGCTTGCCAGCACGGTAAAGGCTCGCTTTTCATCGTTATTAAACCGCCGGGGCTGCTGCGTGTAGGCATTGAGCACGCCGATCGCGCGGTCGCCCACCACCAGCGGCGCCGAGAGCATCGAGGCCAGCCCCTCGCTCTGCACCAGATGCACAAAATGGTTCTCTTCGGTCTTGGCCAAGTCAAACACTTCGACCACCTTGCGCCGCTCCAGCGCCACGCCCACCGCGCTGTCCTCGGGCGACAGCTCCTCATCGTGCCGCATCGCGCCATGCGGCCCCGCCAGCGCCTCCAGCCGCAGCCGCCCGCTCGTCTCGTCGCGCAGAAACAGCCCGCAGAGGTGACCGCGCACCAGTTGCCGCGCCTCGCGCGTGACCGACCCCATTACGGCGGCCATGTCGATCTTCGACACCAGGCTCTGCGCCACGCTCAGCAGCGTTTGGAGCTGGCTGGCCTTCAGCTTGAGCTGCCGAATCAGCCACAGCCGACTGGTCACGCGCCCGGCCTCGCGGGTCAGCAGCGAAAGGATTTTCAGCGCCTCCTCGCCAAAGGCATCGGGCCGCTCGCTGTCGACATTCACCACGCCGATCACCTCGCCCTGCTCCTCCATTGGCACGGCCAGCTCCGAGCGCACCGCCGCCCGCACCTGCACATAGCGCGGCTCCTGCTGCACATCGGGCACGAGCAGGGGCTTGCCGTGCAGCGCCACCCAGCCAGTCACGCCCACGCCCAGCGGCAGCTCGACATCCGCGCGCTCGGGCGGCAGCCCCACCTGCACCTCGATGTGCAGCGCGTGGGTGTCGGGGTTGATCAGCGCGATCGAGGCACTGCTCGCACCCAGCACGCGCACCACCTCGTCGAGGATCAGCCGCAGCGCCTCGTGCGGGTCGTCGGTCGTGCTGACCACGCTGCTGATCCGGTAGAGCGAATCCAGCAGCGCACCCTCACTGCCCAAGAGTTTTGGCGTGTCACCCATGCGCCTATCATTGCGGCTTCGGGCAAAATATGAAGCGTAAAGCGTGCTGCGCAAAATTTTAGGGGATTTTACTTAAAACCGGGTTAACGCTGCCACGTTTGGGACGTTTGTATTGGAGTCGGAATAACAAAATTTCGCGCCCTCGTATTGAAGATTCCAACAGCTAACATTACTATCTCTTATGGCCTACGCATCCCGAGTTCTGATCCGTTTACTTGAAGAAACCGCCGACCGGCTGGAGTCCGGTGCCGACTACTCCTGGAGCCACATGGGGCGCTGCAACTGCGGCCACCTGGCGCAGACGGTCACCAAGCTCCACCCAGCGGAAATCCACCGCCGCGCCCTTGTCAAGGAGGCGTGCGACTGGAGCGAAATCAGCGAGCACCCGCGCCAGTATTGCCCGAGCACTGGCTACCCCTTCGACCACATCGTCGACGCCCTGAGCGAGATGGGGCTGAGCGCCGCCGACCTGCGCGCACTGGAAAACCTCTCCGACCGCAAGGTCTTAAAGGCGCTGCCCGGCGGCTTCCGCTGGCTGCAACGCAACCGCCGCGAAGACCTCATCTTATACCTGCGCACCTGGTCGAACCTGATGCGCCGCGAAGTCGCCGAGCGTCAAGCCGACCGCGAAGCCACCGCACCGTCAACCCCCACCAGCACTCCGCGAGAAAGCCTCACCATGCCCAAGCGCCGCCGCATCAGCCGCTCCCCCTTCGCTCTGGCCTGAACCCGCTGCTCGACTCTGACACGACTAAGCTGCATCGCGGCGACAGCGCTGGCACCGATCGCTTCGCTCAGCGGGCGAAAGGCATTTTGCTGCTGCGCTGCTGTTCGTAATAACGGCTGGCCTGCCGCAAAATCTGGTGGATAGGCTCGGGGCGGTTGTTCGGCAGGATGACCTGCAAGCCGCCCGAAAGCCGCTCGCCGGTGAAGACGGGCAGCGTCAGCACGGGCAGGCGCGCGAGGCTGGCCGGGGCATTGAAGGCCAGCAGTTCGTCGCGAAACTCCTGCGTCACCTCGTCCTTGAAGGGTGCCGCCGCGTGAGTGGCCGGCAGCAGCAGGAAGTCGAAGTCCTGAAAATACTCGAAGAAAATCTCCTGAATGTCGCGCTGCTTTTGCGCGGCAAACTCGACCTCCGCGCTGCGCCAGTTGCGCCCGCGATTGATCCGCTTCCACACCGCCGAGTCGTAAACCACTTGGTAGCGGTCGAGCCACTCACGGTGCAGCGCATAGGCTTCGCGACTCTGGATAATCGAGAGCGCGTGGCCGCTCTTGCGAAAAATCTGCGCCAGCGAGGTTCGGTATGCGGCATCGCTGTCGGTCTGCAATGCGCGCGCGAGCTGGAAGTATTGGCGGCGCAGCTCGGGCATCAGCGGGGCGGAGATTTCGTCGATGAATATGCCGCGCAGCTCGGGCTGGGGCTCGGCGACCGACTTGGGCAGCAGGGCATCGAGGGTGGCGCGCAGGTCGCCCATACGGCTGGTCAGGAAGCCCGCCGCATCGAGGGTCGGCGCAAGCGGGCAGGCACCATCCGCCGCCAGCGCGTTGGGGTGAAAGCGGTAGCCATACAGGCCGCAGAAGCCCGCCGGAATGCGCAGGGAGCCATCGCCATCGCTGCCAAACGCCACCGGAACCAGTCCCGATCCCACCGCCCAGGCCGCGCCACTGCTGCTGCCGCCCGCCAGAAACTCCGGAAAGCGCGGGTGCGGCACATCCCCGTAGTGCGCATTCGCCCCCGAGTTGCCAAACCCAAACTCATCCATCAGCGTCTTGCCCGCATAGACCCCGCCCAGCTTCTCCAGCCGCCGCTGCAGCGCACAGGAGGTCTCCGGCAGCGGGCGCACCTTGCTGAAAAATTTCGAGCCGCAGGTGGTCGGCTGCCCGGCCACATCGAACATATCCTTCAGCAGATAAGGCACCCCGCGCAGCGGCACCGCCTCGCGGGCCAGGCTCTTGGCGAAGCGCCGCGCCAGCGTCGCCGCATCCGGGGTCTGCGTCAGCGCCGCCCGCACCGCCTCGGGGGCACAGCGCTCCAGCCGGGAGTAAAAATGCCGCGCCGCCTTCTCCGCATCGGCCTCGGCCAGCGCCCGCCATTGCTCGAATCCCAGCGAAAATCCCGAGGTCTCCACCCCCGCAGCTTGAAGACTTTCCACCAGAATAGCAAGGATGCGGATGCACTCCGGCTGATCCTCTAAAAGCGGACGATGCAGGGGCGGCGGGTGCGCTGGGCGGGCGAGAGCGGCGGGGCGTCGAGGGCACCGCGTGGGCGACCGCGCTGGTCGAGGTAATGGCGGACGGTCTGCTGGAAGGCTTGCCAACGCGACCAGGGGTAGTCGGGGCGGTTGGCAATGTGGCTGAGGATACTGCGCCATTCGAGCAGAGCGCGCTCGATGTCTCCGCTGCGCAGCTCTTCGCCGGTGTGGCG
>CAYQTM010000222.1:0-4045 GCA_964420355.1 uncultured Opitutales bacterium | reverse complement strand
ATCAGGACAGTGATAGCTGAGAAAAGGCGAGGACACTATTCGCAGCGCCGACTTACCCCGAGATGGAAACTTATTACACACGACCCTTGAAGCAACCGCTCTCGCCGCCGGTGCGCGAGCGGCTGAACGCTCTGCTGGCCGAGCGCCGGTCGGGTCTGCCTGAGCGGTTGCGGTATTATTGGGACGAGTCGCTCCAGCGTCTGCATATCGAGCTGCCGCTCGGGCGCGGGCTGATCGACTTTCGCGACAATCAATTGAAGGTGCTGGCGCGGTTGCCAGCGGCGATGAAGCTGCTGCACACGCGGCGTCGTCGGCAGCAGTATATCGACGATCTGGAGGCGGTGCTGGCGCAGGCCGGGATTTGAGGTGCAGGCATGATCTTGAAGGACAATCAACGCTGGCTGGTCTATGGGGTGGGGTTTGCGCTGGGCTGCGGTCTGGTGGCGCTGCTGGCTGCGCTGCGCGAGCCGCCCGAGGAGCGCGAGCGCGGTGGCCTGGCGCGGGAATTTTTAAAAAGCATGGTCGGCCAGAGCGGGATCAAGCCCCTGCCCGAGGGCTCGCCGCAGTATCTGCGCCGCACGCGGCTGCTGGGTTTTGAAAGCTTTGCGCTGGAAGATGGCGAGCGGCGCATCTGGCTGCTGGAGCTGATCGACCACCCCGAAATGCCGTCCGTGCGCGTGACCGAGCGCCTGACTGCCGAGGGCGAGTCGCTGGAATACGCGATCATGGCGGCGGATCGCCTGCTGGCGCGTCCGGCGGAAGGTGTGGCTACCGGCGTCTTTGCCAACGAACTGGGCGAGCTGGGGCTGCGCGATGTCGAAACCTGGGCCTCCGGCTGGCATGTGGTGGAGATCGGCTCGGCCACCATGCTTGCGCTCGATCAGGCGCTCGACAAGCTCGACCCCGAAAGCCAGCCCTGGCTTGCTGAAGCCAAGCCCTTTCCCATCCTGCTGCACTGATGACGTCCGCCGAGCAGGAAGCCCTGATGCGCGAGGCGCTGGCGGAGGCGCGGAAGGCGCGTCCCGAGGACACCGCGCCCAATCCGCGGGTCGGGGCGGTGATCGCCGAGGAGGGTGCGATTGTCGCTCGGGGCTACCACGCGCGCGATGGCCAGCCGCACGCCGAGCGCATGGCTTTGCAGCAGCTCGGGCGCAGACCGCAGCCCGGCGCGGTGATGGCGGTGACCCTCGAGCCCTGCTCGACCCACGGGCGCACCGGTGCCTGCACCGATGCCCTGATCGCCGCCGGCATCCAAACGGTGCTGATCGGCGCGATCGACCCCAACCCCTTTCATCGCGGACGCGCCATCGAACTGCTCCGCGCCCAGGGCATCGCGGTGCACGCGGGCATCCTCGCAGAGGAGTGCGCCGCCCTCAACCCCGAGTTCAACGCGCGCATGGCGGGGTGAGGCCGCGCCGCCGACCTTTTATCCGCAGGTCGTTGCAATTCTGCGTTTTCCGATAATGGTAAGCGAAGGTTTGACGACGGCCTGCCCATGAGTGTCACCCCGCAAGAGTGGAAAACGGAATTTGACCGACGCTTTGAGACCGCAAGCGCCGGGCTGGTCGCGCGTTGTCGCGAGCTGGAGTGCCGGCTGGCGGCGCCCGCGCTGGAGGCCTTTCTGGCCAACGGCGGCAAACGGCTGCGCCCGGTGCTCTTTCTCGGTGCGTGGGCGGCCTTCGACGGCAGCGACGACCCGCAGCAGGTGCCTGACTGGATCTGGACGACCGCCGCCGGGCTGGAGTTTTTCCAGGCGTTCCTGCTCATTCATGACGACCTGGTCGACAACGCGCTCACGCGGCGAGGCCAGCCCGCGCTGCACCGGCGGCTGGGCGAGAGCGGCGAGTCCGCGCAATTTGGGCGCAACCAGGCGCTGGTGCTCGGCGACGTGCTCTTTGGCGCGGCGCTCGACCAGCTCAGCCACCCCGACGCGCCGCCCGCCCGCGCGATGGCCGCGATGCGCTATTTCAGCGAGATGGTGCAGGAGACCGGGCTGGGGCAGGCGCGTGAGCTGGAACACGCCGGGCTGCCCATCGCCGAGGTCGACTTGCCCGCCATCGAGGAGACCTACTGGCTGAAAACCGGGCGCTACAGCTTTGAGTCACCCCTGCGCCTGGCCGCCCTGCTCAGCGGTGCCGACCGCGCGTTGCTCGACCGCATCGAGGCGATTGCGCGCCCGCTCGGGCTGGGTTTTCAGATCGAAAACGACCTCCACGAGGTGCGGCACATCGCCCAATGCGACCCCGCCGAAGGCAGCCAACCCGACTTCGACGCCGGGGTGAAGACCTACTTCCTGCGGCACACTTGGAACGCGGCCTCGGTCAGCCAGCGCGTGGCGCTCGAAGCCTGGCTGCGCCATCAGGCCGACCCTGAAGCCACGCGCATCGCGACGGAGACCCTCTGCCAGCCTCATCTGCACCAGCAGATCGAGGCAGAAATCGAGCGCCTCTTCACCACCGCCCGCCAGCAGATCACCCACCTGCCCGACCCATTGCCCACCCGTCTCGGCACCCTCTGCGACTTCCTCTCCAGCCGCCGCCAGCACTCCGAGACCCTGGCTCCAGCCTGAGCCGTGAGAGTCTGGGCTCGGGCTTGCTTCGAGTGGGGCTTGGGGTAAGTTGGGTGCATGAGTAAGGCACTGCGAATTGGATTTATCGGGGCAGGGACAAACACGCGCGAGCGGCATTTGCCGGGTTTTGCCGAGATCGAGGGCGTCGAACTGGCGGCGGTGTGCAATCGCTCGGAGGCCTCGGGGCGGGCGGTGGCGGAGGCCTTTGGCATCGCGCAGGTGGAGACCGACTGGTTGAAGGTCGCCCGCAACCCCGACATCGACGCCGTTTGCATCGGCACTTGGCCGAATCTCCACGCCGAGGCGACCATCGCCTGCCTTGAGATGGGCAAGCATGTGCTCTGCGAGGCGCGAATGGCGCGCAATCTGGCCGAGGCGCAGACCATGCTGGCAGTCGCCGAAGCGCACCCCGAGCTGGTCGTGCAGATCGTGCCCTCGCCCTTCACACTGGGGGTGGATGGGGCGATCCGCGAGCTGCTCGATAGCGGCAAGCTGGGCGAATTGCGCGAGGTGCGCGTGGTGCAGACGCTCCCCGGTGCCACCGACCCCACTGCGCCGCTTTCGTGGCGACTAGACCACGAGCTGAGCGGCATGAACACCCTCATGCTGGGCATCTTTCACGAGGCAGTCCAACGCTGGATCGGCGAGGAACCAGAGTGGGTCAGCGCCAATGCGGAAATTTTCACGCGCCAGCGCCCTGATCCTCAGACCGGGGAGCTGCGCGAGGTGCAAATACCGGATGTCCTCACGGTGCTCGGACGCTGGCCGAGCGGCGCGCGCCTCAATTATCACATGAGCGGCATCGAAACCGAGCCCAGCCAGGAAATTCGCCTCAACGGTTCAAAAGCTGGCCTGCGCGTGCTGGCGAGCGAAAACAAGCTCATTTTCACGCCAAACGGCGGCCAGCCCCGCGAAATTGCGCCGGAGAACTCGCCCGGCTGGCAAGTCGAGCGCGAGTTCGTCGACGCTATTCGCGAAGGCCGCCCTGTCGAGCGCACGCACCCGCGCCAAGGGGTCGCCTACATGGAGTTCACCGAGCGGGTCTGGCGCTCGTGGAACCAGCAAGGTGCCCGCATCGGTCGCCTCATCTAAATCGCTCGCCAAAGCGCATCACTCAGTTGTGCGGATGGCAAAGCTGAAGGCCGTGCCCATCCATCCAGCCGTTTTCCAACCCCAAGAGCAGGCGGTTGATACCGGGCTGGAAGCTGACTTTGCGGAAGGCGTCCCCAACCCATCCGGCGTGGATGAATTTCCACCACGTCCATGGAATGGATGGTTGAGACCGCTTCAAGGAGCTTGGCTGCACGCCTGCCCAAGCCTTTTGGTGATAGGAAATTCAATTTCGTGGTATCGGTCGTTTGAGTAGTCTGGGCTGCGCTGGGCTCGTTTGCAAGGGTAGTTTTAAGGATTTGGTCGGTGTTTCAGGGCTCTTTACGGGAATGGTATGAATTACTGATACTCAAAAACTTAGCATTT
>CAYQTM010000221.1:0-4062 GCA_964420355.1 uncultured Opitutales bacterium | reverse complement strand
CGCAAGCTGATTGTGTATTGATTATCGCCCGGCTCGTTTGTTGAAAAAGTCAAATCAGCGTTCGCATACCCTTCGCTGTTTGGAGAGAATTCCACCCACAATTTAGCACTTTGGAGCGGCTCTATAGAAGTTGCTGAAAATCGCGCAGAAAAAGGTGCAGAGGTCGTGAGTGAGGACAACTCCAGCGCTTCGCCTCCAACATTATTCACATCAATCGATCGCGTCTCAGTTATCCCCGTTGCAACGTCTCCGAAGAGCACCTGGGCTGCATCCATGAATAAATTTGGGGAGCCTTCTGGAATAGGGTCAGGATTAGCAATAAATCGAAAATTGTCGACACCTACTTGCGAAGTGTTAAGCTCAAAAGTCGAAAACAAGCGAACTATAGGAATATCATTCCAGTTCAGTTGGTAGGATCCGGAAAATAATACTTCTCCGTTATTTTTTATGGTAATAAAATCATTTATGGTATCGATATCAAATTGAAGCTTGAGTGGTTCGAGTTCGCTGAACTGATAAATTGTAGCGTTATGAGGACTTCCATACCAAACGATGCGCCGCGTCGAACCCCAGTTTCGCATATAAAGAAACATGCTATCTGAGAATCCGGGATCCCTAAACGATATATAAAATAAATCACCAGAACCTTCAAAACTTTCAGGATAAATATCAACTTCAACTCGGTATCTGTCCGCTCCAACCCCGCCGTAAAATCGAACTTCGTCACGATAGCGAGTATAGGGGTCGCTGCCATAAATGGCACCCCCTTGAAATTCAAGAGCCGGAGAATCGTCCACGCTCATCGATGTGCGAACCATCGGATCACCTGTCCAAATTCCTCCCACCCCAAAAGGCGCACCGAGCATGGGAAGGGCGTCGGCGGTGTGGGGTGGGATGGAGAAGTCGACGTCATAGAGTACGGTTTCTTCTGAGCCGATCTCGTAGTTGATCAAGGGGAGGAGGGCAGCCTCAAATTTTTGGGGATCATAAACCGCGCCTTGACTGACCACCGAGACAAGCGCCGGATCTTTTCTGGCGGCGGTGCGGATAAACTCCGCTACCTCAGCCGTCGGCATGCGGATGTTGGCGTCCCAAGCCCGAGCCGCTGCCGCAGCGATCCAGGGTGCCGCCATCGAGGTGCCGCTCAGCGAGGCCGAGCCTCCGCCCATGGCAGCGCTCTCGATGACCTCTCCCGGTGCCAGAATATCGACTTGGCGGGAGTCGAAGTTGGAGAAGCTGGCGAGTTGGCCATCGGTTCCTTGAGCGCCGACAGTCAGTAGATTCTCTAATTCAAAGGCCGCAGGATAAATCGGCATTTCTGAAAGTCGTGCGCCATTATTCCCTGCGGCAGCCACAAAAAGCAGGTCAGTTTCCCGCATTGCGCCTTCGAGAACCGTAGAGTAGCCGGCAGTTCCCCAGGAAAGGTTGACCACACGCAAGCCGGAGTCGCGAGCATAGTCGATGGCCGCCACGGCATCTGATACAGCGCCCAACCCAGAACGATCGGGAATGCGCACCGGAAGCACCATTGCGGCGGGCTGACCGGGGCTGGATAAGCCGACAATGATACCGGCAACATGGGTGCCGTGACCATGCGCATCCTCTGGTAAGGCGTCGCCCTCCACAAAGTCCCAGCCTTGGCCGTCATCGATAAAACCGTTGTAATCATCATCGAAATCAGCCTGACCGAAAAGCTCGCTTTCGTTCTTTAGCCAGTAGGAAGCCAGGAAGGGGTGATCAAGATCCACCCCAGTGTCAATCAACGCCACACCCGAACGGGTGCCTTTGCCAGCCAAGGCAATGATCTGCTCCAAAGGCAGCTCGTCGGCAGGTTCGCTCGCAGTGAAAATCAAATAATCGGGCTCAGCCTCCAGCCCCATTTGATCGAGGAGCCCCAGCAGGCGCGGCACCGCATCGATATCCGTTGCTGGGCTGCTGAGCCGCCATGCAGCAGAATTGGCGAAGCGTTCCAGCGAAAGCCCCTCGCTCTCCGCAAACGATGCCAAGCGCTCTTCCCCGGCAATCCCATTGGGAGCAACCAGCACATGGGAAGCCACCATGGCCAACGGCAGTCTTTCGGTGTCGACAGTTCCATCGGTGCGCAACGACCGCTCAACCCGGATAACCGGGTATTTGAAGCCAGTCCGGTAGAGTTCGATCTGCCTGCTTGCCACGGTCTGCGAATCCAGTCGCTCGGCTTCTGCCAGCAGTTGGCTGAGGTAATCCAAAGACTGGCTCGGAGAGGAGGTCACCTCCTCGCGGGCTACTGCATTGGCTGCAGGTTTACGCCCTGGCTGCGCCTCAGTTGTAGATTGCTTCGGAGTCGGTGCAGCATGCTCAGCAGCGCGGTTCGCATCTGCTTTTTCTGCACTGTTAATGCCATACTGTTGCCAACATAAAAGGCAAACGCTGGCCAGCAATACCACTATCGTGGTCGGAATCAGGATTTTCAGTCTCATTATGAATCAGTAAGCGCAGATATGAATTAGATATGACTCCTAGCGGCATAAAGCGTGTCCTTTAAAACGAGACTCCGCGTGCTATTACGCCGGCTTATCGCACGTAGAGCAGAACACGCCTTGCGCTCCATGCAGCGTCGTGTGACATGGATGCCGCATATTAATGTTGATTGCCGTACCCGCATCCATGCTTGAAGGAGGAAGCGTTGCGGTGCTTGGGGTTGTCTGCAGTGATTTTCCTGCTAAAAAAGGTTGTCAGGGGGGCAAACGTTTGTCAGCGTCAGGCTGCTTTCACCTGTTTCTCTCTATGGCACTCTATTATGTTGATGCGGAGCGGCAGCGCCAGGGGCCGCTGTCCGAAAAAGAATTCACCGATGCCGTGCAGTCAGGCACTGTCTCGCCCGAGACGCTGGTCTGGCGTGATGGGATGGCCGAATGGGTGCCCTATGGCACGGTGAGGGACAATTTTATCAGTGGGCGTGGCCTCGCGGCCGACACCCTGACCGTCGGCGGCGCAACCGTCAGCGAGCGCGACACTCAGGAGATCGCCCAGCGCATCAAGGAAGGCGCTAAACTGAGCGAACATGACTGGGAATATGGTGGCTTCTGGATCCGCGCTGGGGCGCTCTTTGTCGACATCCTCATTCTAATGGCGATCCAGATTGGACTTGGTTTTTTATATGTCCTTGCCTTTGCAGGAGGGGATTTTCTGGATTCTGACCCCTTCATGGATATCATCGGCCATGTGGTGGGGGCTGCATACTTTATCTTCTTCCACGGCACTCGTAAGTTTCAGGCAACGCCCGGAAAAATGCTTTTTAAGCTGCGCGTGATTGTCGACGATGGTAGCGACGTAAGCTACTTGCGCGCTTTAGGACGTAATATGGCGACATGGTTAAGCGCCATACCGCTGGGTGCGGGGTATATTGTGGCGGCTTTTGATGATGAGAAGCGCACCTGGCATGACCGGTTGGCTTCGACGCGGGTGATTCGCCGTTAACCGCTCAGCCGATGCATACGCTGGGGTGTCACCGTTGCGGAACCGCTCTGGATCCGGCGCGCGGAGTTCAGGAGGATACCTGGATTAATGTCGCCTGCCGGTCGTGCAGTCGCGATCACAAGGTGGCGCCGTTTCCGGCCATGTTGGCGAAGTCTGCCGATGGCGCTGCGGGTGGCGAAGCACTGCCTGAGGATGCGGTTTGTGCCTACTTCCCGGGTCGGCGGGCGGATTTTGTCTGTGCGCTGACGGGTCGCTTTGTATCGGCGGGAGCGGCCACCGAATGGGAGGGCAAGATGGTGGCAATTCCGGCGCTGAAGGAGTTTCAGGAGCGCGGGCAGATGGAGACCCTGATGGCGGAGCAGAAGCGCCCGGATCATGCGGCTTACATCGTGGGTCTGGCCGGGGTGCTGGGTAGCCTCTTCTCGATGGGTCTGGCGGGTTTTGTGGCCGGGCCGATTGCCATCTTCATGGCGATCAAGGGGTGGAATTACTGCGAAGGGCCGATCCGCATCGGACGGTTTCGGCTGGTGCTGGGGTTGCTTCTGGGGCTGATCGCCCTTGGCTGCGGCGCGGATCTCGGCCCGTTCTTTGTCGGCGCGTTCG
>CAYQTM010000220.1:0-4064 GCA_964420355.1 uncultured Opitutales bacterium | reverse complement strand
CCCCTACCCCACGGCCACGAGTGAATATCGATCAGCCGAAGCTGTAGGGCTTGCTTCCGTTAACTTTCGCCTCTTCAAGAGCCACGAGTATATCTTTCACAAACACGGATGGCAGATCCGGATTCGCCTCAGTTGCTTCGCGAATGCTTTTTGCGAGTTGGTCTGAGATCGGGAATGCCTTGGCCATAAAGTAAGTTTCGCAATTTGAACACTATTCGCAAGCCTCCGAACCTAACCCCTGCGCGATTTTTGATTACTTTCACTGCTAGCGGTTATCAGGCACCCTTGCTGCTTGCTCGTCCGTGAGATGTCCAATCCGATTTACGCTTCCGCTGGGGAGAGCGCTGCGCCCTTAGATCGCCGTGGCTTCCTTCGTTACTCTGGGATCAGCTTTGCCGGTCTGCTGGCTGCGGGTGCCGTCAGCCGCGCCGATGAAAAGGTCGCCGAAAAGGCGAAGGCGGAGCAGCCCGAGGCCGCGCGCGAGAAGCGCCCCTACCCTGCTGGTCGCCAGCTCGCACCGGTCAATGCGGTGCCCGAGCGGATCATCAAGGAGACGGTCGGCCTGCGCCCCTTTCGCGAGACCGGGCCAAACCTGAGCGTCCAGCGTCTGGGCAACGGCAAGACGCTCGTCCACCACTACGGACACGGCGGCTCGGGCTGGTCGCTGAGCTGGGGCACCGCGCACGAAGTCGTCGGCAAGGCCGCGCAAACCGGCGACCGCCACGTCGCAGTGATCGGCTGCGGCGTGATCGGCATGACCACCGCGACCCTGCTCCAGCGCGCGGGCAAGGAAGTGCGCATTTACACCAAAGAGCGCCAGCCGAACGTCACTTCCAGTTGGGCCACGGGCATCTGGTCGCCCTACTCGCGCATCTGTCTGGAGGAGCACGGCACGCCCAAATTTGCCGATTGGTGGGCGAAAACGGCGGCGCATTCCTTTCGCAGCTATCAGGATCGGGTGGGCTTGCCGAACCGCCCCGTCGAGTGGGTCGATGGCTTTTCTGTCTCGAACAAGACCCCGGACGAGCGCAAGGCCGAGCGCGAGGCGCGCCCCGGGCCGAAGTTTGCGAGCTTTGGCGAGGCGCTGGACGATGTGGTGCCCGGCGGTTGGGAGCTAACGCGCGGCAGCTCACCCTTTGCCGAAAAGCACGCTTACCAGAGCAGCCGCATGATCTTTAACATTCCCGCCTACAGCGAGATGCTGATGAGCGATTTTTACCGCGCGGGCGGGCGGCTGGAATATCGCGAATTTCACTCGGCGGACGAGATCGCGGCGCTGCCCGAACGCACCATCATCAACTGCACTGGCCTCGGCGCGCAGAAGCTGTTTGGCGACAAGAAGATGGTGCCGGTGCGCGGACAGCTCACTTTTCTCATCCCGCAGCCCGAGGTCGATTACCAGTTTGGCAACGACGAAGCCTACATCATTCCGCGTCAGGACGGCATCGTGGTCGGTGCTTCACAAAATGGCCTGTATGGCTCGACTGATACCAGACCCGACCGCCAGCAATCCCTCGACGCCGTCGCCGCGATCCAGCGCAGCATGGCCGCCCTGCGCAGTTAGCCGCTAGCCGAGGCAGCGGACGCAGAGCTCGCGCATGACGCCGTGCTGGTCGTCGGGGCGGTCGATGATGGCTTCGAAGGCTTCGAGGAAGGCGAGCTGGAAGTTGATCAGCTGCCGCAGCTTGAGGCGCTGGGCGGCGGGGAGCAGGCGCGAGAGGCGGAAGGGGTGCTGCGTGAAAACGTTGAAGGCACTCTTCTCGGCGTTTGGAAAAGCCTCCGGGAAGCGCGCCGCCGCGCTGTTGAGTTGTGCCGCAGTCAGGCCGCGTCCACTGGGCTTGAGCGCCCCGGCGTCGAGCAGGCTGCGCAGTTGGATGACTAGGCGGTTGGTGTTTTGCAGGTTGGTGATCAGCCCGCGCGCGTCTTTATAAGTGAAGAAATGCTGGTCGACCGCCGCGAGCGCCTGCTGGAGATCGAGCGAGTAAAAGGCGTTGGCCGCCGTAAAAAACTCGGTCTCGCCAAAGGGCGGCACCATTTCGGTGACCAGCTTTTCGGTGATCTCGCCGCCCTCTGCGCCCAGATAGAGCGCCAGCTTGCGCGCCTCCTCGACGATCAGGCGGGCGTCGCCATGCACCACGCTGGCGAGCATGTCGAGCGCCGCCGCGCTGATCCGCACCGCTGCCGGCGACTTGGCCAGCTCGGCGCGCACGAGGTCGGCCAGCATGTCGGTGCTGTCGCTGCCGCCCGCGATGTGGGTGCTTTTGCCTGTCTTTTGAAAGGTCTTGAACAGCTTGCGTCGCCGGTCGACCGGGCTGGCCGTGAGCAGAAAAATGACGTTGGCCGGATCGTTGCCGCTGAGGTGCTCGAGCAGATTTTCCAGCGCCTGCTGGGTGCCCTCGGCGCGCCCGGTCACGCTGTCCTGCATGAAATCCGCGTGCCGCAGCCACACCGCCTTGCGGTCGCCAAAAAGCGAGAGCGATTGCAGCGCGCCGACCGCCAGATTCACCACTTTTTCGACATCCTCGACCTTGCCGCAGCGCCCGTCAATAATCTCGCGGTTCATCGGCTCGGTGATATCGGCGGCCTGCTCCTCGAACCAGTCGCGCCCCGCGCGGTCGACGAGAAAGTCGTCATCGCCAGTGATGAATCGAAAGGGTGCGCTCACCCCTTGGATTTCACCCGCAACCCGCCGCGCCGACAAGCCCTAAATTCGGCAACAAGCCTGCACGCCCGGCCCGTGGACGCCCTCGATGAGGATGCCCTCGATATCGGCGGTCTTGGAGGGCCCGGTCGCGATGGTGTAATAGGGGTCGTCGCGCAGCTCGGCGAGGGCAGCGGGCAGGGTCGCAAAAATCTGGTCGGCGGGAACAAGCGCGATGTGCAGCCAGGGCGCGATGAAGGCCAGGCGGTCACTGGTCAGCTTGTCCTGAAGGATGATCGAGCCGGTTTCAGCGATCAAGCCCATCGCGCGGGTGATTCCGAAGCTGTAGCGGTCAGCCTGCTCGCGGTCGAAGCTGTGGTGCACGACAAGCCCGGCCTCGCGCAGCAGATCGCCCACCGCCGCATCGAGAGCGGGGTCGAGGTAGCCCTCGGTCGCCTCCTTGGCTTTCAAAAAATCGGGGATGTCGGCCAGCGCCTCGATCGGGTCGCCATGCACGGCCTCGAAATGCCGCTTGAAGGCCGCCCAAAGCGCCTCGGGGGAGGTCTCGGCGGGTGCCTTCCGCGAGACCACCAGCTCGGTCGGCCAGTCCGGCAACGGCGTCCGCTCGCTCTCCGGCAGATCCTTGAGTGCCGCCCGCACCTGCCCCATCACTTTGTCTCGCTCATGCATACTCCAGACCTAGCGCTTCCGCCCGCACCACGCAAGCCGCAATAGAAAGGCGAAGCCCGTTCGAGCTTCGCCTTTTCTGTGAGAGCGCTTCTTGAGCGCCGACGCAAATTTCTGCCTTCTGAATTTTGCCTTATGCCTTGCTACTGGCAGGCTTCGCATTCTTCGCCGTTGCGCATGGCTTCGAGGCTGCATGCCTGCTTGCTCGCGGCGTCTTTGCCGGCGAGGTGGGCGGGGGCAGCGGAGAGGCCGGCTTCGGGTGAGGCTTCGCCGGCGGTGATGCCGCGCTTTTGCTTCTTCACTTCGACGGTGGCCTTCTCGATGTGCGAGGCACCCAGCGTGCGCAGGTAGTAAGTGGTTTTCAGCCCCTTGTGCCAGGCGGCGCGATACATGTGCGAGAGGGTCTTGAGGTCGGCTTCCTCCAGCCAGAGGTTGACCGATTGCGACTGGTCGATCCACTTCTGGCGGCGGGCGGCGGCGTCGATGACGGCCTCGTAGCCAACCTTGAAGGCGGTGGCATAGCGCGCCTTGATCTCCGCCGGAATGGCCTCGATGTCCTGCAGCTCGCCATCGAAATACTTGAGCTGATCGAGCATCTCGCGCGTCCAGAGTCCCTGCTTTTTGAGGTCGCGGACGAGATGCTGGTTGAGCACGATGAAGTCGCCGGAGAGGTTGCTCTTGACGAAGAGGTTCTTGTAGGTCGGCTCGATGCAGGGGGAGGTGCCCATGATGTTCG
>CAYQTM010000219.1:0-4074 GCA_964420355.1 uncultured Opitutales bacterium | reverse complement strand
TCGATCAGCCGATCCGCCGCCCGCATCACGGCCTCGTCATGCTCGACCACTACTACTGTGTTGCCCATCTCGGTGAGCCGCCGCAGGATGCGGATCAGCCGTCGATGTCCCGCGCGTGCAGGCCGATGCTCGGCTCGTCGAGCACGAAAAGGGTGTCGACCAGCGCAGTGCCAAGGCAGGCGGTCAGGTTGACCCGCTCGGTTTCACCGCCGCTGAGCGAGCGGCTGCTGCGGTCGAGGGTCAGGTAGTCCAGCCCCACTTGATTCAAAAAATCGAGCCGCGCGAGGATGGCCTCCAGCGCCAAGTCCGCCCGATGGCCCGCGCCGTTGCCGCTGGCCTCGAGCCCCTCGCCGCGCTGCGCGTGCCGCCGCATCAGCCCGTGCAGTTCATCGACCGGCATCTGGTAGAGGTCGGGCAGGGTGTGCCCCTGCCAGCGCCAGTTGAGCGCCTCGGGTTGCAGGCGCGCGCCGCCACACTCGGGGCAGGTGACGTAGGCGCGGTAGCGCGACAAAAACACCCGCACGTGCGTCTTGTAGCTATTGGCCTCCACCCACTGAAAAAAGCGCCCCACTCCATACCATTGCCGCTGCCATTCGCCCTCGTGGTAGTCGGACTCGCCCTGGATGACGAAGTGGCGTTCCTCCTCGCTCAGCTCGCGCCAGGGCACATCCATCCGCACCTTGCCGGTGCGCCGCAAGTCCTTGAGCGATTCGCCGTAAACCTTGCCTTCGAAGGGCTTGATCGCGCCCTCATTCAGTGACAGTGAGGCATCGGGAATGACCAGCCCGTAGTCGATCTCGATCATTCGCCCAAAACCCCGACACTTGGGGCAGGCACCAATCGGCGAATTGAAGGAAAACAGCCCCGGCGTCGCCGCCCGAAACTCCTGCCCGGTCTCCGGCGAGTGCAGACCTTCGGTGAAATGCCCGAGCTGCCGCGCCCCGTCATCCGACCGCAGAAAAAGCTGTCCGCGCCCGAAGTGCAGCGCCGTCTGCGCCGCCTCGATGAAGCGCGCCCGCCCGCGCGCCCCCACGGTCAGCCGATCCTGCACCACAAAGAGCGCCGTGCCCAGCGCCTCGGGGTCGACCGCATCCAGCCGCACCACCGCGCCCTCGGCCACCGCTCGCGTGTAGCCCTGGCCGCGCAGGTCGCCGAGGATCTCCGCCCAGCTCAGCTTCTCGGGACGCTCCACCTTGAAGCAGAGCAGCACCTTCTGGCCGTCCAGCTCCTCGCGCACCCGCGCCCAGATGCTCTGCGGGTTGTCGTCGTGGATTTCGCGCCCGGTCGCGGGGTCGTGCAGCCGCGCCTCCCGTGCGAACCACACCTTGAAGAAGTCGCACAGCTCGGTCATCGTGCCGACCGTCGAGCGCGAGGTCTTCACCGTATTGCTCTGCTTAATCGCGATGGACGGGCGGATATTTTCAATGGAGTCGACGCGCGGCTTGTCGAGCAGCTCCAGAAACTGCCGCGTATAGGGGCTGAACGTCTCGACATAGCGCCGCTGCCCCTCGGCGTGCAGGGTGTCGAATACCAGCGAGGACTTCCCCGATCCGCTCAGCCCGGTCACAACGATCAGCTCGCCCAGCGGCAAATCGAGGTCGAACCCCTTCAAATTATTCTGGCGAACCCCGCGCAGGCGAATCGCATCGGATACTCCACTCATAAGCCGACCAACTTAAGCCGCCTTCCCCCAACATGCAAAGCCTCCACCGCTTCTTGCCCAAGCTGTAATTATGCGGTTGATTGCGGGGGTTTGCTGAAAACGACTCATAGCCGCATAGCGGCGTTGGATTTTAGCCGTGGGCGTAAGCCCACGGAAAGGCAGCCCCGCACGTGAAGCCGCATAGCGGCGACAGAGAGTTCGGTTATCCTCAGCCTAACAGATAAACCAAGTCCGCATCATTTCCTTGGGCTCGGTTCTTTTCCACGAACAGCCGATACTCTTCCTCGAATGTGAGCGTTGCATGTCGCTTACGTTGGTGCTGGATATATTCTTTCACCCTGCCGAGCTGGGACGGGCTGACGGTAACTGCGGCAAAACCATCCTGCCAACCAAATCGACCCCGCACCAAGCCTTGCTCGTTGAGCCACTTCGAGGAGTTGCTCTTCAGCTTGTTTGCGACTTCCGACTCCACCATTTTACTGGGTCGCTCAATTAACAGATGAACATGATCCTCCACACCGCCAATCTGCAAGGGTAGACCGTCAAGATTTCGGGCAATCCCCGCCAGATATTTCCACAGTTCAGTTTCCCATTCTTGCCGAATTAATGGCTCACGGTTTTTCGTACTCCAAACGAAGTGGTGCAGACATGTAAGGTAACTGTTGGCCATAGTGTCAGTGGTTGTGTCGCCGCTATGCGGCTGTATCTCGGGAGAAACTCGGTTCCGTGGGCTTACACCCACGGCTAACATCTTACGCCGCTATGCGGCTTGGCGCGGCTCCGTTGGCTGGGATTTTTGGTTGTTACGCGGCTTGGCGCGGCTCCGTTGGCTGGGATCTTTTGTCGTTATGCGGCTTGGCGCGGCTTCGTTGGCTGGGATCTTTGGTTGTTATGCGGCTTGGCGCGGCTCCGTTGGTTGTTACGCGCCTTGTCTCGTCACAGGCTGGCTGGGATTTTTGGTCGTGGGCTTGTTTGACCCCAAGTCGGTTGAAAACGCCGCTATGCGGCTGGTCGTGAGGATATACGTGGCTGGTTGCTGAGCTTATCTCAACCACGTTTCCGCCAACTTATCCCGCATGATGTCAACTGCGCAACCGCAAATTCGTATCGGCGCTTTTCGATTTGAGGTCACTGATTACCCAGTTTTTTACGAGCGCTTTTCGCGGCACTTCATAAACTGCATGATTGCGGATAGCATAGCTGGGTTATGTTCGCTCTTGAACCGCTGATAACCTTCAAAAAACTGTAAATCGCTTACTGTCAGTCGACTTTGACTTTACTGATAGCTGAAATGAGCAACTATATGGCTATCCGTTATGAAACAGGAAATTCGGATTGACCTCGGGATGACCGAGCAGCAGGCGGCATTGATGGAAATGCACGCGCTGATTAACGTGCTCAATATCATCACGGCAGAGATGGATTACCTCCAGACTCTGCTGCATGATCCCAATATATTTAAGCACGAACTCGGGTTGCTGACCACCTGCGGAAATGCGCTACACGATGTGCTACGCCGCGATGCTTTGCTGAGGCGCATCGCGCGTCTGCTGCAGGAGACCGAGGAGCGGCTGCCGCGGCTGGCGATCCGCAAGCGGATGGCCGAGGATCAGGCCGAGGTGCAGGCCTGCATCGAGTCGATGATGACCAGCATCGAGTCGGCGCTCTCGCGGGTGCAGGAGTGGCAGAAGCGCCAGCAGGAGCCGATCTGGTATCCGGTGCGACCGGGGATGATCGAGCAGCACATTGTCAGTTTTCTCAGCGCGGTAGAGAAGCACAGCAAGGGGCGCTACGGCATCGTTTACTCGCCTGCTCAGCAGGGGCCGACGGATTATTGCGTTTCGCTCGACGTGCTGGCGGGGGCGGATGGCGAGATCGCCTTTCCGGCGCTGATGCTCGACACCCTGCGCGATCTGGTTGCCAATGCGCGCAAATACAGCGACCCCGGCACTCACATCCGCATGGCGGTGATCGAGACGGTCGAGGGGCTGCGCATCACGGTGCGCGACGAGGGCATCGGCATTCCGCCGGATGAGCTGCAGAAAGTGTTCACCTTCGGCGGGCGCGCTTCCAATGTGGGTGACCGGCGCACTTACGCGGGCGGCTTTGGGCTGACCAAGGCTTACAGCGCGATCTGCCGCCTCGGGGGGCGCATCTGGATCGACTCGGAGCTGGGCAAGGGCACCCTGATCGAGGCGCACATTCCCCTGCCGCAGTGGCGGGTCGAGGTGCTGCTTGCGGGCGGTCCCGACGGTCTGCCGCGGACGCCGCCCCACGCCGCCGCGCCGGCGCCGTGGCGGGCCCGCCCAAACCCTCGTTGAGGAGGGCCTGCCGCTCTGGCCTGTGTGCTGCCGCGGAGCCGGGGGGCGGGCGGCCGGCGGCGCCCCGTCCCGCGGCGCGGGGCGTTTGGG
>CAYQTM010000218.1:446-4144 GCA_964420355.1 uncultured Opitutales bacterium | reverse complement strand
CCGCCATCGCTGAATCCAGCTCATTGGCAAAGTCCTCCCGCTGTTCGGCGGTGTAGTCAGCAAAGGCGTCCCAACTGCGGGCGAAGTCTCCTTGAGTGTCGTCCATCGAGCGGTTCTCAAGCGCCTGCTCGTCATCGGTTCGATCGGGACAGCCCGTGAGCGCCAGCGCGGCGAGGCCGACACTGCATAGTGCGGTAAATTTTCTCATAGCGAATGGGTGGTTTGCCTAAGCGGCTGGCCCACGTCCGCGAACCGCGTTGGCGATCAGCGAGATAATGAGCAGCGCCAGGAAGATGAAGAAGATAATCTGGGCGACGCCGGCGGCTGCGCCAGCGATGCCGGTGAAGCCAAATATGGCGGCGATCACCGCGATGATGAAGAATGCGAGTGCGAGTCCTAACATGATGTTTCCTTGGTTTGGTGGGTTTGTTGTGTCGTTGTCGGGGAAATGTAACGAGGGGTATTCAGGGGCGGATGGGTGCTCGAGGGCAGAAGACCCTGCACGCTGCGGATGAGTCGCGGGGCTGCCAGAGCGGTCTGCACGAGCATGGCCGAGCGGTTGCGGCGCGCCTTCTTGCTGACCAGCAGTGCGAGAAAGGGGCGTAGAGCGGGCAGCACCTTGGCGGCGCCCATGCTGGCACCCGCGATGATCAGCCCTTTCTTGGCCGCTGGGATGATGCGCCCGGCTTCCAGGCGAAAGCGCGTCCGGTGCAATTCGCACGAGCCCTGCAGCAGGCGAATTTTTAGCTTTTGGTCAGCGATGCGAGACATTCTTTGTCCTTTTGAAATTCTTCGCGCGAGGCGCTGAACGGTGGGGTGGCATTGCGGATTTGGTGAACGACGGCCAGCAGGCAGCTCAGGGCGATCAGCAGTAGCGCCCCGGCGAGGATGCCCAGTGTCCACTCGCGATGCTCGGGCGGTGTCAGATAGACGGCCAGCGCTCCGATAGTGAGTAAGGCGCAGCACAGTGAGCCCGCGCCGAGGATGCCCAGCCAGATCAGCTTGACCAGCCGCACCCGCTCCAGCTCGATCTCTGCCGACAGCAGTGCCAGGCGGTTTTCGACCGCATCGGAGGCCGCGCTTGCGGCGCGACTGATGGAATGCAAGAGGCGCATGACGGCAGAAGCCGAAAGGTTAGCGGATCAGGCGGTCGATCAGGATACCGGCGGCGGTCGCGATACCCAGCGAGCGCCACGGATACTTGCGGATCATCTCTTCGAGGTTATCCGTCTGCTTGGTGGCTTCTTCGGCCAGATGCTCGCCGCCGCTGCGCAAGGCCTTCATGCCCGCTTGCAACTGGTCTTGCGCCTGGTCGACCTTCTCTTGCAGCGCCTCACCGGAAGCGGTCTTCGCCTCCTCGGCCAGATTCTGCGCGTCGGCAATGACCGCCTTCAGGTCATCGACAAGCTGTTCACGGCTCTTGGCCACATTGCTGTTGGTCTTCTTGGTTGGCATAATAAAAATAGGTTCGCCTCCGAATACGCAAAGCCCATGCCAATCCCCCGAAAGATTCGCACCCCGGAGGTGCCACCCATCCCGACTCTGCCAAATTCAGCAGTTGTTTGGCGATGATGTAAACTTTTGGTGACGGGGGTCGGTCGGGGTTGATCTTTAGAATTCGGTTGGGCAGGCTTCGGTGCATGACGCGAAAATTGTGTATCTTGTTTTTGAGTTCTTTAGCGGCGAGTGCGGCCTTGGTGGCGCATCCCGGGCATGAGGAGGAGCTGCGGCACTGGGAGATCGCCAGCGCCGATCCCGACCGCATCGTGGTGACCTGGAGCGGCGATCCCGCGACCAGCTTCGCGGTCAACTGGCGCACCAATACCAGCGTCGAGCGCGGCGTGGCCGAGATCGCGCCCGCGACGCCCAGCCCGCGCTTCGACCTCGTCCGTCGCTCGGTCGAGGCCGAGACCCAGGCGCTCGACCTCAACACCGCCTATCAAAACATTCAGGGCGTGGTGCACTACCATTCGGCGGTCTTCGAGGGGCTGGAGCCCGCCACCCTCTACGCCTACCGCGTGGGCGATGGCGAGGCGCGCTGGAGCGAGTGGATTCAGGTGCGCACCGCCGCCGCCGAGCCCGAGCCATTCACCTTTCTTTACTTCGGCGACGCGCAGAATTATGTGCTCAGCCATTGGTCGCGGGTGATCCGCGCCGCTTATCAGAAGGCACCGCACGCCAGCCTCTCGCTGCACGCGGGCGACCTGATCAACCGCGCCCACCGCGATGTCGAGTGGGCGGAGTGGTTCAAGGCGGGCGGCTGGATACACGCCTCGGTGCCGAGCATCCCGGTGGCCGGCAACCACGAATACGACGAGCAGACCGAGGAGCAGACCGATCCCAAGGTGCTCTCGCTCCAGTGGCGCCCGCAGTTCACCCTGCCGGTCGAGGAGTCGCTGCCCGAGCATCTGCACGAAACCGTTTACACTATCGACTATCAGGGCGTGCGCTTCATCGTGCTCAACTCCAATCGCGATGCCGAGGCTCAGGCCGAGTGGCTGCGCGGGGTGCTCAGCGACAACCCCAACATCTGGACAGTTGTCAGCTTTCACCACCCCGTGTTTTCGTCTGGGCGCGGGCGCGACAACCCCGAGCGCCGGTCGCTGCTCAAGCCGACTTTCGACGAGTTTCAGGTCGACCTCGTCCTGCAGGGACACGACCACACCTACGCGCGCGGCCAGGTTCCGGTGCGGATGACCGATGGGGCGGAGTCGGCCAAAGAAGGGGCGATCACCAGCATGTAGGTCAACTCGGTCAGCGGCCCGAAAATGTATGATTTCAACGAGGACGGCTGGGATGTCTATCAGCCCTTCGGCGTCGAGCTCAATCGCGTGGCCGAGAATACTCAGTTTTTCCAAGTCATCGATGTCGACGGGCGCAATCTGCACTACACGGCCTACACCGCCACCGGCGAGCTGTAGGACGCCTTCAAGCTGAGCAAGGGCGCCGAGGGCAACAAGACTCTGACCGACATGCTCCAGACCACCCGCCGCTTCGAGAACACGCAGGAATACGGCCTCGATAATCTGTAACATACGAAATAGAGCATATACCAATTTTAGAATATGGAAAACCCGCTACCCGTTGTCGGCTGCGCCGCGCCCTACGAAGATCTGCGCGACCTGCGCCCCTGGCTGCTCGAAAAGCAGCGCGATCTCGAACTGCAAAACCCGTCCCAGCCGGAGTTTCTCGATGGCGAGTGGTCGTCGATCGTGGCCGAAATTCGCTCGCTGCTGGACGGTTACACCGGGCGCCTGGGCATCCACGGGCCGTTTCGCGGGATGACGATTGACGCCGCCGACCCGTTGATCGCCTCGGCGGTCATCACGCGCCTGCGTCAGGGGATCGAGTTCGGGCAGGCCATTGGCGCGACCCAGATGGTGATGCACAGCCCCTTCCTCTTCTTTGGAAAAGGACATCTGCCGCATAGCCCCGAGCACGGGCTGGCGCGCGAGATCGACGCCGTGCGCAGCCTGATCGACCAGCCGCTCAAGGAGGCGCAGGCGGCGGGCATCACGCTGGTGGTCGAGAACATCTTCGACATCAACCCGCGCCCGGTGAATACACTCGTCCGCGAGATCAACCACCCTTGCCTGCGCCGCAGCATCGACACCGGCCACGCCCACCTCACCCACCAACGCGGCGGCCCGACCGCCGATGCCTGGGTCTCGGCCACCGGCGAGCTCCTCGAACACCTC
>CAYQTM010000218.1:0-436 GCA_964420355.1 uncultured Opitutales bacterium | reverse complement strand
CGATCCCGGGCTCCCGCCCACCGCCCGGCGCCTCAAACCCAACCACCGCGCCGACAAGAACGGCGACCTCGACCGCCACTGGAACCCCGGCGAAGGCGACATCAACTGGTTCGCCTTCTGGCGCGCCCTCGCCAAGCTCGAACAAAAGCCCCGCCTCATCCTGGAGGTCAAGCGCGGTCGCATCCTCGAAGCCGCCCAGTGGCTCAGCGCCCAAGGCTACTGCGCCTAGCCGCTGGAGCACGTTTTGATTGACTCCTCGGGCGGGGTAGCTTCTACAATTTCGCCTACGCATTCAATTACCGGCGGCTGGAAAATTTTCTCGGGTGGTTGCAGGCAGCGCTCGGTCTCGACTTGTCAGCCCTTTGGCCTTTGACCATCGAACTTTGAACTAAAAGTGCTTGCGGTGCGGTTGCTGGGGCAGGTATAACCAAACCTA
>CAYQTM010000217.1:0-4146 GCA_964420355.1 uncultured Opitutales bacterium | reverse complement strand
GAGGGCGAGCGCCCGAGCAGCGCCGACACCTCGGAACCCGCCTGCGAGAAGCGGAAAATATTGTCGACGAAGAGCAGCACGTCCTGATTCTGCTGGTCGCGGAAATACTCGGCCATGGTCAGCCCCGAGAGCGCCACGCGCATACGCGCGCCCGGCGGCTCGTTCATCTGGCCGTAGACCAGCGCCACCTTGGAGTTCTCAATCGCCTTCTGGTCGATCACGCCCGAGTCGGACATCTCCCAGTAAAGGTCGTTGCCCTCGCGCGAGCGCTCGCCGACCCCGGCGAAGACCGAAAAGCCGCCGTGCGCCTTGGCAATGTTGTTGATTAGCTCCTGAATAATAACGGTCTTTCCGACACCCGCACCGCCGAAGGCACCCACCTTACCACCGCGCAGGAACGGGCAGATTAAGTCGATGACCTTAATGCCGGTTTCAAGGATCTCGGCCTCGGTCGCCTGCTCGGTCAGCGGCGGCGCCTCGCGGTGGATAGGCCAGCGGTCGGTGGTCGGCACATCGCCGCGCCCGTCGATCGCGTCGCCCGAGACATTGAACACGCGCCCCAGCACCCCGTTGCCCACCGGCACCGAGATGGCCGAGCCGGTGGCCACGACCTCCATGCCGCGCACTAGACCCTCGGTCGAGGACATCGCCACGCTGCGCACCACGCCCTCGCCCAGATGCTGCTGCACCTCGAGTACCAGCTTCGAGTCCTTCCCACTCACGCTGTAAGACACCTCCAGCGCATCGAGCAGATTCGGAATCGCCTCCTCAGGGAAAGCGACGTCCACCACCGCACCAATTACTTGTTGAATTTTTCCAGTAGAATTAGCCATCAGTTGTTGAATTGAATTTTTAAAAAATGCAGCGTTTAATTTGTCGTTAGCGCATCGAGATAAGCGGGCAAGTTGATTGTGAAACAAGACTCTCTATCATCCACAGGTATCGAGAAATTCAGATGGATGAAGCTTTTTTCGGCTATAGAACTATTTAGTAGTAAATGGATTTTTTCTTTCTCTCAGTTTCTTCTCCATCTCATCCACAGTATAAAGGCGAGCAGTGCCGCTATCTAATATCCTGCGTCGCTCCTCCACTATCGACTTATGGCAAGACGGGGATGCCATTTCAAATTCAACCTGCTCAAGTGGAATCCAGCTAGTTTTCTCATCGGTCGAAGTATGAAGGCGTTCCGCAATCTTGGCGCACCATTCTTCGTCGCGCTCGTTTTGGCGCAGAGCCAGATAGGCAGCCAGACGGTCTTGCTCGTCGGTGGGCAGGGCGTCGATTTCATGTCTGATTTCTGCAAATGTCATGGCGGCGGTGGTTGGAGTGCTTCTAACTGTTTTCAGTGTTTTTGGCGGCAGGTGTTTTCCAAGGGGCGAAGGCAACTAAATAGATATAAATCAATGCTACTCCAGGTATGGCGACGAGTAAAGCCAAGGAAGGATGCCAGCCGATGCGTTTGAAGATGAACCAGAAGGGAATTGCCCAGACAAGAAAGATGAAGGCGAGAATGCCGAGTTCAGGAAGGCCGAGGTTGGCAATGATGTAAGCGAGTGTTGGCATCTCTGCGCCTCCGCGCCTCTGCGTGAAAACAAATCGGTCAGCAGGTGGCCCGCGTCGCCGCTATTTTTTATAATTACGTGATTGAGGGTGGATTAGCCATCCGTTGTTAAAAGTTAGATAAGTAGCAAGATTTTTTTGACTGCCGCTCAAAGGGGGATGAGAGGCGGTAGGTTGTCGTTTCTGGTTTGCGAAACTCAGAGGACTCTTGGCGTACCGTCTGGATTTCTTCCAATAAATCTATGTCAATTTTCTTGTTGGATCGGATGATCTGCGTATGGGGCTGAGTTTTCATATTAGATAAAATACCTTGAATGTAAGAATCTAGCAAGGCCACGGCTCCACATGTAGTCTTGGACTAGCGAAAAATAGCTTTTAAGCTGGGATTGAAGCTCTGGGTTTTCTTCCAGATCAGTGATCTTTAACTTGATTTCTTCACTTCGCAAGACATCCCTGCTGATACCCCGTCCGTGGGTTCGCCAGCGCTTCGTATCGCTTAATACCATGGCGATGTGCTTCGCTCTCTTTTTTTTCATTTCTTCTGTCACCGTCTCGCGAGAGCTTTCGGTAACTTTCCAGTCGGAGAACTTATAGGTAGAAAGCCATTCTTCCAGGAGATCTACTGACAAATGCTGAGCTTGCTCGAATTGGTATAACTCAGCCAAATCAAGCTTTTCTATCAGAGCATACTCGGCGGATGTTAGATTGCCCTCAGCGGCTTTTGCATTCAGTTCTTCAAATTTTTCGACATAAGCCAGAGCCGGAATCAATCTGCCATCCTTTTCGATTTGAGGGTCGATAGGGCCTAGTTGCGAAAAGTAATCCATAATGATCTCTTCACCCGACATGGCAAACACAGTGCCTGCCGACATGGCACTGTCTAGAATGATGAAAGTGATCCTTCGCGGGAAAAAATGGCGTAATGAGCGAACCATTCTTTCGACAATTTCAACGTAACCGCCTGGCGTATCCAGAATAACCGCCAGGTGTCCGCCCTCTCTTGCTTCTATAGGAAAAGCCTCTAGCATCTGATTTACCCCAATATCTATGCCTGGAGTAATCGGCCCAATAATTGAGCACGCCGCACAACCCAGCGATTCCTCAATCTCTTTGAGATTAAGCCCCAAGCCCATGGCTACTTCTCTATCAACAGAGCTCATGATGATCAGTTGGTAGCTTGGGCGGCGGCGATTTCCAGGATTTCCTGGGTGATGGCGGCCTGGCGGGCTTTGTTGTAGTCGAGGGTGAGCTGGTCGGCGAGTTTGCCGGCGTTGTCGGTGGCGCTCTTCATCGCGACCATGCGGGCGCTGTATTCGGAGGCCTTGGCTTCGAGGAGGAGCTGGTAGAGTTCCTGTTTGAGGAAGAGCTGCGGAAGGGCGTCGAGGATGGCACCGGCGCTGGGCTCGAATTTCATCTCGCGGGCGTCGTCGGGCGGCTCTTCGAGGCCGGTGTAGCCCGCGCGACCCCGGATTTTGGCGAGCATGGCATCGAGGTTGGTGAAGGGGAGGAGCTGGAAGAGGCGCGACTCCTGCACGAGCGTGTTGATGAAGGCGGGGTAGAGCACCTCGACGGTGTCGATCTTGCCCTCGTCGAACATCTGGCAGAGCAGGTCACCAATAGCGCGGACTTTTGCGAAGGACACGTTGTCGCCCACCTCGAAGTCGGCCAGCAGCTCGCGGCGGGTGCGGGCGACGAATTGCTTGGCTTTGCGTCCGACCGTGATGAAGCAGGCCGCTTCGCTGCCCACCTGCGTGGTGATCTGGCGGAAGAGGTTGGCATTGAGCGGCCCGCAGAGTCCCTTGTCGGTCGAGAGCACGAGGATGCCCCGCTTTTTAACCGGACGTTCTTTAAAGTATGGGTGCTCGAAATCGGCCAGGCTCTCGCTGAGCGTATTGAGGATATCGGCCAGCAGCACGGCATAATCACGCCCGGACAGCGCCCTTTCCTGCGCCTTCTTCATCTTCGACGCAGCCACAAGCTGCATCGCCTTGGTGATCTGGCGGGTGTTCTTGACCGACTTGATGCGCCGGCGGATGTCACGGAGATTGGCCATTAAAAGTCAGAATTCAAAATTCAAAATTCAGAAAAATCACCCCTCGCCACGGCTGCGCTTGAGGATGGTGACAAGGATTGCAATGAGTTCGCTGGTTTCCTGACGCAGCTTGACCAGCCTGTCACTCGGGATGAGCGCCTCAGCATCAAGCAGCTCCAGCCAGAATTCAGTTTCAGAAGCTTCGCCCAGGCAGAGGCCAATTTTGGCCTGATACTCAGCCGTGCTGCGGGCGCGCATGGCCTCGCGGTAGTTCGCACCGATGGATGTGCCCGAGCGCAGGACTTGCCGCCCCAGTTCCCAGCCGATAAAGCCGTCAGGAAGCTCGCGGCAGCAGCGCACAATTGCCCGGGCGTAGCGTAAAGTGCGCTGGGGCAAGTCGTGTTCTCTGGCTTCCATCGTGTGAGCATATCCGCTTTCTGACTTCTGAATTTTGAATTCTGACTTGGCTCGTTTACGCAGTAAACGAGGCTTTCCAGGCTTCGACGGCGCTCTTGAGGCGGCCTTCGAGGGCTTCGTCGAGGGCTTTCTGGGTG
>CAYQTM010000216.1:0-4149 GCA_964420355.1 uncultured Opitutales bacterium | reverse complement strand
GAGCACAATAAAGCCTAATCTTGAAAATAGGAAGCTATTTAGGAAAGGTCAGTAGCGTCCCAGGACACCTTCGATTCAAGCTTCCCGAAGCCAGAGATTCGTGTAGATTGGTGAGATTCGTAGTTTCTCTATTTCGTGGATACTCCTCAGCCCATCACTTTTGTTGTCCCTGACGGTGCGCCTGCTGAGCGTGGCGATAAGTTGCTGGCGCGGCATTTGGCAGACTTTTCGCGGGCGGAGTTGCAGCGCATTTTTGAGGCGGGGCGCGTCACGCGCGGTGATGAGATTTTGACACAAAAGACGCGCCTTCAAGCGGGTGATGAGCTGGAGATTTTGCCGCTGCCGCAGGTCGAGACCGCGATTGAGCCCGCTGATATTCCGCTGGATGTGCTCTTCGAGGATGCCCACCTGATCGCCATCGACAAGCCCGCGGGCATGGTCACGCACCCCGGCAATGGCACCGGTGCCGACACGCTTGTCCACGCGCTGTTGCACCATTGCGGCACGCAACTCAGCCCGGTGGGTGCGCCCGAGCGCCCGGGCATCGTCCATCGGCTCGACAAGGAGACCAGCGGCGTCATCGTGGTCGCCAAGACCGCCGCCGCCCACCACGCGCTGGCCGAGCAATTTCAGTCGCGGCGCACATACAAGGAATACCTCGCCATCGCTAGCGGTATCCCCACCCTCGCCTCGGGCAGCATCAAAGAACCCATCGGACGCCACCCCACCCAGCGCACCCGCATGGCCATCACGCCCGGCGGACGCCACGCGCACACCGACTGGCGTCTCGAAAACCCGCTTGGCGAGCACGCCGCCCGTCTGCGCTGCATCATCCACACCGGGCGCACTCACCAGATCCGCGTCCACCTCAAGCACCTCGGCCACCCCATCCTCGGCGACCCCACCTACGGGCGCAACCAGCCCAACTGCCCGCCCGCACCGCGCGTCATGCTCCACGCCCACGTCCTCGAAATCGACCACCCCAAGACCGGCGAGCGCCTCCGCTTCACCGCCGAACCACCCGCCGACTTCCTCGCCTACGAGGCGATTTTACGCGGCTAGCATTCCGTATCGAAATCGGCGCGGAGTTGTTCTGGGGTATGGCCTCGGGCGCGCAGTTCGCGAAGGCTGAGGGCGGCGTGGCGTTTGGCCAGGCGGCGACCCGACGCATCGCGCATCAGAGGGACGTGGCAAAAGGTGGGCGGCGTTAGGTTGAGGGCGCGGTAGAGCAGAAGCTGGCGGGCGGTGGATTTGAGCAGATCTTCGCCGCGCACCACTTCGGTGATCTGCATGGCGGCGTCATCGACCACCACCGCCAGCTCGTAGGCGGGCACATCATCGCGCCGCCAAACCACAAAGTCACCAAAGTCGGCGCCCGCCGTGTAAGCGACCTCGCCCAACCGCGCGTCGTTGAAACGAATGACCTCGCCATCGGGCACGCGAAAGCGCCAGTTGATGCCCTCCGGCAGCGAGCGCTCGCGACCTGTGCCCTCCGCCGGACGCCATTCGGGCGGGTAGAGCGGCTCGGCGGCCTCGTCCTCGGCGTGCGGGGCGAGCGGCGCGTTTTGCAAGTCCTTGCGCGAACGCTCGCAGGCGTAAATCGCCCCGGCATCGCGCAGCCGACGCCAAGCGTACAGATAATGCGCTCGCCGCTCGCTTTGCGTGTAGGGCGCAAAGGCACCGCCGCAATCCGACCCCTCATCCCAGCTCAGCCCAAACCAGCGCAAATCCGCCATCGCCGCCTCACGATACTCGGGCTTGCAGCGGTCAGGGTCGAGGTTCTCATCGCGATAAACCAGCCGCCCGCCGCGCTCGCGACACCGCGCCTGCGCCCACCAAAACGTCCGCGCATGACCCAGATGCAGATAGCCGGTCGGCGTCGGCGCAATGCGCCCTCGGTAGCTGTCCTGCTGAGGATGCCTCACGCAGCCAGACTACCGAATCCTGAACTGCGAATCACGCAAATCTTGGCGATCAAACGATTTTGCGGAAGACCGGATTATTTATCTTCGTCGGTCGACTCGCGCTGAAAGCGCTTCTCGGTTTGGCGGAGCGCCTCGCTGCGGGCGGCCTTCATCTGCTCGTGCTGGGCGTCGGAGACGGCTTGCTCGACCATTTTCTCGGGATCTTCTTGCTCGTCGTGCGCCAGCCCGGCTTCCGGGCCTTCGTGACGGCGGGCACCGGGCGTTTCGGGGTCGCGGCTGATCGTGTGGTGCGCCTCCGCCTGCTCGGTCGCCGAGGCGTCGCGTGCTTCGGCGCTCAGCTCCTGCTCGGCGATGTCGCGGTCTTCGTCGCGCACGGCATCGCGGTCGCCGACTCGAATCCAAGCGAGTTCACGCGCCCGGTTTTCGACTTCTTCTTTGGTGAAAGCGCCGAGTCCGTCGCCTTCGCGGATTGAGTTGTCTACATCTCGATAACGTTTTCTCATAAATATTCTTTCGATTGCGGCATGAATGCTGCGCCAGCCTTGGCATGGTATCGCATAAAAAAAGCTCTATCAGCCTGCGCCCGCTCAAGATTTTGTCGCTGATCGGCGCGATTGTTTTCACATTGCCCTGGGCATTCCTTGTGGTTGATGTGCCGGAAGACGGCTGGCCGCTCTATGCTAAAATGGTGGGGTTTGGGGTATTTTTTGCATTGATTTATATCTCGCTCCTCGTGACCGAGCGTAAGCGTGGGTCGCAGGCCAATGCGCCGCGCGCCGATCAGTGACTGGTAGCGGCGGACTTCTGCCAGTAGGGCGGCAGCGAAAAGTGCTCGGTCAGACGCTCCTCAAAATCGTCGTCGATAGGCTCGCCGCCATCGAGGTGCGGGGCTTCCTTGATTTCGTTGCGGGTGTGGCCGAGGCGCACGCGTTGCTCGGTGAAGGAGATTTCGGTGATCCAATCGGCGGCGATGACCACTTTTTTGCCCGGCAACCAGTCGCGGGTGGTGGCGAAGAGATAGTGGACTGCCCAGTCGTTCAGGCAGATATAGGCGTCCTTGATGTGTCCGATCTCGCCGTCGGCGGCCAGAATGTCGTAGCCGCCGAGCTCCTGACAGGAGCGCAGCGCACTGCCCGCGCGTTCGAGCTGCCCGATGTTGGGAACCTCATCTTGTTCTTTCAGATTGGTGTGCGTCTGCGGGCTGGTGGGCGAGGCATAAAAACCGACACCGCCGGTGAAAGCCGCAGCATCCCAATAGGCAGGCCAGCCAAAGTGTCGTGCAAGATGCATCTCATGCTGAAGCGAGATCGGCGCATCTGCCTGCAAGGGCGGACTCTCCTCGATTTGCTGCTTGGTCAGCGCCACCGGGAGATGCCCTTCGTCAAAGTCGGGTTTGCCCAGCGATGTCGGCGCGATCAGCACCCGCCGACCCGCCAGCCAGTCGCCTGTATCGGCCACCAGATAGCGAACCTGCCACTGGCGGTCGTCGAATAAGAAATCCTTAACTCGCCCGATCTTGCCATCTTTGGCTCTCAGGCGAAGCCCTTTCATATGTTCTGCGCGATAATGCATAACCATTACGGCGCGTAAACCATGCCAATTTGGCGATCAGGGCGCGGTGTTCAGTTCTTGGCGCAATTGTTTGAGCGATTGGGAGATGTGCTCGAAGCCCTTGGGCGTGTCGGGCTGCTTGCCCTCGGCGCTCTCGCCCTTGCCGAGCTCGGCCTCCATCTTTTGTGCCTGAATTTCGGCGGCATGCAGGGCGGCCTCGTATTTGCGGCGCGCCTCACCCTCCAGACGTGGGGCTTCCGCACGCAGTTCGGCGATCTCCTGATTGAGCCGCTTGAGTTCGGTTTGCTGGTCAGCCATCAGTCGTCGAGGGTGAAGCCAATCTTGATGGTCACCTGATAGTGCGCCACCTTGCCGTCTTCGAGGTGGCCTCGGGTGTCGACGACCTCGAACCAGCGGAGGTTTTTGAGGGTCTTATTGGCGCGGGCAACGGCGTTTTCGATGGCCTCCTCGATGCTGTTCGGGGAGCTGCCGGTGAGTTCGACTTTCTTGTAGATGTGATCGCTCATGGTGTGAATAGGGTAATCGCTCTGGCTTGATTATCAATAGCTTGGGCGAGTTTCTGCGGTTTTTGCTGCACTTGCCGTGCCACTTGGCGCGCTGGGCAGCCCGAGGAAGAGCACTTCGGTTTGCAGCTCGACGCCGTGCTGGCGGC
>CAYQTM010000215.1:0-4155 GCA_964420355.1 uncultured Opitutales bacterium | reverse complement strand
CATGGCCTCCAGCAGCGCGGACTGCACCTTGGCCGGCGCGCGGTTGATCTCGTCGGCGAGGACGAGGTTGGCGAAGATCGGGCCTTTTTTGGTGGTGAATTCCGCCTCGCGCGGGTTGTAGATGAGCGTGCCGACGATGTCGGCGGGCAGCAGGTCTGGCGTGAACTGGATGCGCGCGAACTTGGCGCGGATGGCCTGCGCAAGGGTGCGGATCGACAGCGTTTTCGCAAGACCCGGCACGCCTTCGAGCAGGACGTGGCCGTTCGCGAGCAGCCCGACGATCAGGCGGTCGACCAGATACTTTTGCCCGATAATGACCTGCCCGATCTCCGCCCGCAGCGCCTGCACCCACTTGCCGGTCGCTTCCATTTCGGGCGAGAGCGGCGCGGCGGGCGGCGGAGTGAATGCCTTGTCTGGTTGGCTAGTGGAATTGGGCGGCAGTGGCGGCGGTGAATCCATAAGTGGACTCTAACAGGGGTCAGGAATCAGAAAAGCGCAAACTTTCGCGATGAAAGTCGCGCGCGACTTTACGCCAACTCGAAATGCGGAATCAAATGAGCCGCTTCCAGCGACTGCATGGCCTGTGCTTCAGCCCGGCGCATCTCAACTCGGTCGGCATCGGTGAGGTCGTCGTAGCCGCAGAGATGAAGCCAGCCATGAACGATGTAAAGGGTCAGCTCGCGGGAGAAGTCGACTCCATGCGCCTCCGCGTAGGCCGCAGCATGATCCGCCGAAACCACAATCTCCCCAGCGCAAGGCTCGGCGTCGTCCGCATCCCCCTCAAAGGTAATCACATCCGTCGGCGTCGGATCGTCCATGAACCGCCCATGCAGCTCAGCAATGACCTCGTCATCGACAAACACCAGTGACAGCTCTCCGACAGGCTTTATGCAATAGTGCTGCTGCCGCAAATGTCCAATGCAGTCCTCGACCGCCCGTTCATCCAGTAGCAATCGATGGTGCAAGTTGGACAGCACGGTGGTCTCAATCATCCTCATCTTCGAGGAATGCCCCAATTGCGCGGAAATCACTGCGGGGGAAGGCACTTTCCAACTCTTCCAGAAAATCCGCCGTCTTATCATTCACCGAATAGCCGATAATAAATAGCGAGGGCAACTCGAAGCGGCTCAACGCAGAATCTCCATCGCGGTAAAAGAAGTTTGCCGCGCGCTCCATCTCTTCAATAAAGCGCTCGTCGCTAACTGGTTTATTAGAAGCAGGCCGATTAGGCTTAGGGACTCCTGGCCGCCCTCCGCCACCTTCTTTGGCGGCATCCGGCGGAAGACCTTTTTTGATACGAGCCTGACGCTGCGCTTCCTGCTTCTTTTTCCAGGCGGCTACCTTCTTTTCGTGTGCTTCCTTTTCCTCTTTTGTGAGCTCCCAGTCTTCCATCTTTTCGTTATACTCTTCGAGCTTCTTTTCGTAGTCGTCGATTTCATTGCCCTCAAGTTCACGGCGAATATTGGGTGTGCCATCAGTAATCATGAAGATTGCCTGAGGTTTCTGCTGAAAAGCGAACACGAGCGCTTCGTCCATGCGCGATGTTCCTCCGTAACGATGAGCGGTATACGTGACTGGCTCAAAGTTGATTTCGGGGCTTTCTCGTTTGCGGGTTCCATTTAGGCCGGTGAGCTCGGTGCCTTGAAAGGCGTAGTAGGGCTGAAGCCAGTCGATGGCCTGCTCTTTGTTATTGGGTGTCGCTGGCACCAGATTTTGACTGAATGTGTTTACGCTACGCTCGAAGGCGACCACGTTGAACACGGTTGCGGGGTTGAGGCCGTTGATGACTTTCGCGAATTCGTCCTTCACGCGCTGGAAGCCCGGGTAGTCGCCGCGCTCGGGCTCAGCCATGCTCTCGGCCACGTCGACAATCAGCACAATGCGCTCGGCCTGTGATTTCAGGCCAAAGAAGTCGACCGCGATCTCGCCCATGGTCAGCCCGGCACCGCCCATACCGCTGATATTACCCTGCCCCATTCCGGCCAGATTCACATCGCCCAGCGTCTGCGGCATGGTGATGTTCATCTCCGGCGTATTCATGTCGGAAATCTGCGTCACCTGAATCGGCGGCAACTGCGGCTGCGGTGCCTGTTGCTGAGCGCTCTGGATGGTGGCGCGGTATTCGAGATTGGGCGGCTCGATCGCCTCCGTGCTCGGCGGTGCTTCAAACTCGGGCTTTTGCCGCATGGTAAATTCCCAGATGACAAAGCTGCCGAAGCCGAGAAGCGCCGCGATATGCAGCGCCGCACTGGAGACCAGCACGGTGAAGAGGGTTTGGTTTTGACGTTTGCGATTGGCCATAGGGTAACGAGATAGACAGTGGGCAACGTGCGCGGTTCCAGAAAAACTACCGCTCGATCAATTCAATTTCATAACCTTCCGGCGCATCGATAAAGGCAAAGCGTGAGCCGCTGCTGGTCTCGGTCGGCCCATCGCTGAACTCCACGCCGTGCTGCTTGATATGCTTTTCAAATTCGTCCAGCGAGTCGACCAGAAAGGCCAGATGCACGAGATCCTCTTGCACCTCGACCGCCCCGGAATTGGGGAAATAAGTGATCTCGATCTTCTCCTCGCTCTGCGGTGCCTTGAGGAAGACCAGCTTCGAGCCACGGGGCGACTCCTTGCGCTCGATCTCCTCAAGCCCAAGGATGGTTTTGTAAAAGTCGACGGTGCGCTCCAGGTCGCTCACCCGCATACGGGTGTGATCCAGCTTGTTTACAATAGCCATAAGCTAAACCTTAGCGACCGCACCGCAGACATGGCAACCAGAATCAACCGCCAAAATGCCGCTTTAGATTGTCGCCAATTGAGCAGGTGAATGCGATGTGGCCAGCGCCTTTGCTAACGCTGCGCAGCGTTGGCGCAGCCAAGCCGAGTCGGGGTGGAGCGTGGCGGCGGTTCGGGCGGCTTGAAGGGCGGCGTGGAGGTCGCCGGTCTTCTCTTGGAGGCGGCTGCGTTGCAAGTGCGGATCGGCGGCCTCGGGATCGAGCTGGATCGCGCGATTGAGGTGCGGCTCGGCTTCCCGCAGACGTCCGTTCTCGATCAGTCGACGCGCCAGACCCGAGTGAAAGGCGCTGAAGGGCAATTCGATCGGCACCAGCCGATTGAGCGCCGTCGACGCAATCGGGACATCGCTCAGCAGGCGGGCGATCAGCTCGCTCGCCGTGTGCAGACCGAGCGGGGTGGTCACATCGAGAGCCTCAAATGCCTCCGGCGTCGGGCAGCGGGAGTCTGTAAAGGGCAGCATCAGCGCGGGGTCGGGCGGCGGCGCATCGGCGGGCGCGTTTCCGCTCAAGCGCTGGTCGATCTGGTGGATAAATCGCTCGCCGCGCTCGCGCCAGTTGCGGTGCCAGCCGAATTCGTAACCCATCTCTTCGCAGTCGCGCGGTGTATAGACCGCCCCCGTTGACTGATAGCGAAAGCAGTTGAGCCACTCCTGCCGAAAGCGCGGCGCTGGCAGTCCCAGCCGCTCGCAGACCTGCCGCGCCAGCTCTTGATACACCGGCAAGGTCGGGTGATTGTGGCTGATAAAAAGGAAAGTGTCGCGCAGGTGCTCGCGAATAAACGGCACCAGCCGCAGCTCGCAGTTTGCCTCGCGGCGCTCCATCTCTGCCAGACTCGCCGCAAAGCGCGCCGGCACCTGGAAGTCGATTTCGCCCGCCGCAAACCGCCGCAGGGTCGCCGCCAGCCCATGCGTGCGCAGCTCCGCCTCGACGATCTCCCCGCCGTGAATCTCATCCCATCCTGCGCCCCTTGGCACGCAACCCAAGCTGCAAAACCCATTGTTATATATGTAGGGATAGGCCAGCGCCTCGGCTCGGTAATCCAGAATCCGCTCGCTTGAAAACCGATACTTCGCGCTCAGCGGCTGATAAATGATCACATCGGCCTCGCGAAACAACACGTCCAGCTCTGCCTCGGGCAACCATGGCACCAGCGAAGGCAGGCAGGCGCAGTGCCGCACCTCGAAACGCTCCGGCAACACCTGCCGCAGAATCCGCCCCAGCCCAACCTGCTGGCAGTTGCCATAAACCACGATGCGCACCGGCTTTATCTCCTTTCGCAAACGCCCGATCCGCCGCGAATCGAGCCTCTCCACAAGTCGCCCGCCCGCCCCGCATCCGTTTTCGCCTTCACGGCGTTGCTCCGCTACGC
>CAYQTM010000214.1:0-4182 GCA_964420355.1 uncultured Opitutales bacterium | reverse complement strand
AGCATCACGCTCTGAAAAAGTCGGGGAAGTACGACTATCTCACGGATTCAGGTTTTTGCTTTTTTCACGCAGAGGCGCAAAGGCGCTGAGAAAATAAGAATGGTTCGGATAAAAAACTGTTTTACCAGAATGGCAGGATGCAGGATGGTGTTGGCTCGAATCATTTCTGACTTCTGACTTTTGCCTTCTGACTTGCTCGTGTGGGGTAGGGCAGGGGGCATCCGCCCGGGGCGGCCTAGGCTTGAAGTGGGGCATTGCGTTTGTAAGATTATAAATCATGGAGCAGTCGGCATGGGACGAGGCGATTGCAGAGGCGACGGGTGCCGATTTTCGCACAGAGGAATGCGTGGGCGCAGGTGGCGGCTGTATCAATCGGGCGGTGCGGCTGACGGGTGAAGATGGGCGGCGCTTTTTTGTGAAGTTGAACAGCAGTCCGCCAGATGGGCTTTTTGCTGCCGAGATGCGCGGGCTGAATAGTTTGCGAGCGGCGGAAGCGATCGCCTTGCCGCGTCCGATCTGCCACGGGAAGGCCGGGCGCGAGGCTTTTCTGGTGCTCGAATGGGTCGAGATGGGGGCTCAGCCGCCGACAGGGATGCGCGCGATGGGGCAGCAGCTCGCGGCGCTGCACCGCACGACTGCGCCCAGCTTTGGGCTGGATTTCGACAACCATATTGGGGCGACCCCGCAGATCAACCAGCCGCGCAGCGCGGATTGGGTGAGCTTTTACCGCGACCAGCGCCTGCGCTACCAGCTCGACCTCGCCGCCCGCTCCGGTCTGCGCATCCCCGAAGCCGAGCGCCTGCTGGAGGCGCTCCCCGAGTTTTTCCTCGACTATCAGCCCGCGCCCGCACTGCTCCACGGCGATCTCTGGGGTGGCAATGCTGCCTTCACTGCTCAGGGCGAGCCCCTGCTCTTCGACCCCGCCTGCTATTACGGCGACCGCGAGGCGGAAATCGCCTTTACGGAAATGTTCGGCGGCTTCGATCGTGACTTTTACGCCGCCTATAACGAAGCCTGGCCGCTCGACTCCGGCTACGCCCGCCGCCGCCCGCTCTACAACCTCTACCACGAACTCAACCATTACAACCTCTTCGGTGGCCACTACGGACAGAGCGCCGCTCAGACCGTTTGGCACCTGCTCGGCAGCCTCTAAGAGGCGGGGCACCTAACGCCGCCACCGTTTGCGACATGCGAGACCCATTCGCATCTGGGGTTGACTGCGGGCGCTGGGCTGCTTAGCTGCTTGGATGCAACGCACTGCCATTATCACTTTTTTGTTGTTGGGCGCCCTGCTGCCCGCGCTTGCGCAGGATCGCGGCGAGGATTTGGAGACACTCGAAGCTTTCAGCATTCGCGAGCAAGCCATCCTTGGTGCGGATACATTGCTGCCGAGCGAGCAGGAGGTTTCCGGGGCGTTTTTCGGCAATATGAGCCTGCTGGAGACGCCGCGTTCGGTGCTGGTGCTCAATCCCGAGACGCTGGAGCAGTTCGATATCGAAGACTTTGACGATCTCGCGAAGTTTGGTGCGGGCACCGAGACGATTAACTTTTTTGGCATTCCGGGGGCACCGGTCATTCGCGGCTGGAAGGGCGGCACTTATTACAATGGGATGCTGCGCGCCTTTAATCGCAATCAGAGTCCGACCTCCTTCGGTGCGATGGAGTCGATTGAGGTGATTAAAGGGCCGGCACCGGCGCATCTGGTGCCCGCGCATGTGGGCGGCTATGTGAACATGATCCCCAAGCAGCCGTTTTTCGATGAGGCGCGCGGGAGTATGCAGGCCGAGATCGAGAGCACGGGCGAGCTGCGCCTGCAGGGCGATGTGGGGCAGCCGCTGCTGCTGGCACCGAATCTACCGATGGCCTACCGCCTGTCGGTGACGAGCCAGCAGGGCGAGGGTTATTACGATGACGTGGTGAACAATTTTTACTCGATTTATGGCGCGGCGACCCTGCGCTTTGGCGAGCGGACGCGGCTGTTTCTGGCGGCGGAGTATTACGATTACGACTCGAATGAGAATGCGGGGTGGAATCGCCCGACGCAGAATCTGGTCGACAACGGCGAGTATGTGATCGGCGAGCCGCTGAGCCTGGTGCGGGCGGGCAATGGCGGGGTGGCGGATCGGCGGCTGGTGGGGTCGATTGGTTTTCGGCTGCCGGAGGTGTTCAACGCGCTGGTGCTGCCGAATGCGCTGGTTGAGTCGGCGGTGGCGGACGGGCGGATGACGGCGGGTCAGCGCGCGCTCTTGCTGGATATGAACGACGCGGCGAATCAGGCGGCGGTTTACGATGGGCTGCCGGACGACATCGCGCGGACGACCGCTGGCTATGTTTATACGCCCGACTACCTCGAGGCGGGCGGCGAGGTCTTTACCGCGCCGATCGAGGGATCGACCGTGCTGGCCGACCCCAGCGACTTCGCCGACTCGCAGGACACCATCGCTTTCGCGGGATTGCAGCACGAGCTGAGCGAGGAGACGCGCCTGCTGAACGACTTTCTGTTTGAGTATTTAGAAACCGATAAGCGTTCGTCTTATGGCTACGCTTTTTATGGTGAGCAAATGGTGCTCGACAACCGGCTCGCGCTGGAGTTCAGTCTGCCAGAGCGCGACTGGCTGAGTGCGCGCTTTATGGCGGGCGTGCAGGGGCGTTACACCGACGCCACTCAGTTGCAGGACTTTTGGGTGGAGCCGTTTGCGCGGCGCGACATCACTCGGGAGGAGATCAGCGCGAATTCGGTGATTCTGGCGGGCGAGCAGATCGACCCGCTGCATGGCGAGGATTACTGGGGCGGCGGGCCGGGGCCCGGATTCTACCCGCGTCCGGGGCCGGCGGGGCACGCGGTGACCTCTGAGCTGTGGCAGGGCGCGGGCTTTGTGCTGACCGATCTGCGGCTGACGGATTATTTCCAGTTGGTTGCGAGCGCCCGGTATGAAAATTTTGATTGGGATGTGGCGGTTCCCGGCGGCACCACGAATGTCACGGGCGACCCCTACAGCGGCTCGGAGGACGGGTTTAGTTTTGCGCTCAATCCGACTCTCAAGCTGAGCGACCGCGCCAGCCTTTACTTTGTTTATCAGGACGCCAGCACCTATGTTCCGACCGATGGCGGTGCCTTTCTCGGCGAGTCGAATCTGGGCGAGGGGCAACTGCGCGAAGGCGGGCTCAAGCTCTCGCTGCTGGACAACAAACTCTTTGCGACGCTGGCTTATTACGAGTGGGAGCAGGTGGGGTTTAATGACCGCTCGGGGGTGCGCGAGCCCTATGAATCGGAGGGCTTTGAGCTGGAGGTGACCTGGCAGCCGACGCCCGACTTGACCCTGATCGGCGCTTTTACGGATCGCCAGACCTATCGGAAATTTGAGGGGGAGATCGACTTTCGGACGCTCCCCTGGGGCACGGCGGATCCGACTGGTGCGAACGACCCCGAGCGTGGGCTGGCGGTGGCCTCGGGCAGCCTCTATGCGGCGGGCGGTGGCGACGTGCCGGAGGCCAACCCGCTCGGGCGGGTGCCGGGCTCGCCGGAGACGACGGTCAAGCTGCACGCGATTGCGGAAAATGTTGGGATTGACGGTCTGGGTCTGGCGGGCGGTCTGGAATGGCGGGATGCCTATTGGCACAATTTCGACCGCACCATTCGCCTGCCGGAAGCGACTCTGCTGCGCGCGAATATCTTTTACGATGCGGAAAACTGGCGGCTTCTCTTTGGGGTGGAAAATCTGACGAACGAAGACTACTTCGCCGGTGCCGAGCCCTTCTTCGCGGCGAATACGCTGCTGACGAAAGCCCCCGAGCGCACTTATCGTGTGTCGGCGACGCTGCGTTTTTGAGCTATTTGGAAAGTGCCCGAAGGCATGTCAAAGAACGGGCGAATTGGCGGAAAACGGCGGTCAGGTTGGTGAGACCTGGCGATTTCGGGCGACCAAGCCCCGTTGTTCCGGCTCCCTCGCTTATGGTTGGGAGCGTAAGCGATGCGGCAGGGCAGGGGAAGGGTTCGCTTGGGACGGTTGGATTGTTTGGCTTTTAGGGCGATTTTTACGATTCGTTTACATGGAGTCACGCCCTGATTTCAAAATTCTGAATTCAAAATTCAAAATTCAGAATTCAGAATGCTGAAGCGGTTATGTCGCCGCGATGCGGCTCGATATCCGAAACTGCCGATTCCGTGGGCTCACGCCCACG
>CAYQTM010000213.1:0-4195 GCA_964420355.1 uncultured Opitutales bacterium | reverse complement strand
ATCAGCATGACTGAGGAAAATCATTGCGCGGAAAATGCACTGGCCGAGCGTATGAGATTACAATAGGCTCCATCATCGCGCCTTGCCAGCGAACAAAATTCCGGCGTCCAATCGCCACACTTATTTTCTTCCAAGCCCTTAGTTTTGGGTAACGTCGGTTGCGTCTTCGGGGTCGAGGGCTTCGCCGGTGTAGCGGGTGGGGAGTTCCCAGGCTCCGGTGCCTTGCTCTTGCAGCCAGCGGGCAAGGGCGGTGGTGTTGCCGTGGGTGAGGCCGACCCGCTCCGCGCCGGTGGCACGGATAGCTTCGAGCAGACCCGGCCAGTCGGCGTGGTCAGAGAGGACAAAGCCGCGATCAAGCGCCCGGCGTCGGCGCGCACCGCGTATGCGCATCCAGCCCGAGGCAAAGGCGAGCGAGCAAGGGGCAAAGCGGCGGATCCAGGGCGTGTTGTGGGTCGAGGCAGGCGCGACAATCAGCCCCTTGCCCTTGAGGTTGGGCGCGGTTTCGCTGTTGGCGTTGACCACCGGCGGCATGGGATGCCCGGCGGCCTCATAGAGCGGCAAAAAGGGCGCAACCGACCCGTGCACGCCGATGGGGCCGATCTGCGCGTCCACCCCGGCGAGCACCCGTTGCGCCTTGCCAAGGGCATAGGCGAAGCAGATGCTGGTGCGGCCTTCCTCGCGGTTGCTGCGCCACCAGGCGTCGATCTCCGCATAGACCTCGGCGGCGTCCGGCCAACGATAGACGGGCAGCCCAAAGGTGCACTCGCTGATAAAGGTGTGGCAGCGAACCGGCTCGAAGGACTCGGCACCCAGCCCCGGTGTGGTTTTGTAATCGCCGCTGACCACCCAGACTTCCCCGCGATGCTCCAGCCGAATCTGCGCCGAGCCGAGGATATGCCCGGCGGGATGAAAGGACACGCGCACGCCATTGATCTCGCGCGTCTCGCCCCAGAGCAACCCCTCGATGGCGGCGTCTCGCCCTACCCGCTCGCGCAGCACGCCCACGCCCGCCGACGAGCATAGATAGCTGTCGCAACCCCAGCGCGCGTGGTCGGCATGGGCGTGGGTCACCAGCGCCCGCTCGACCCGCCGCCAGGGGTCGATAAAGAAATCGCCCGCCTCGACATAGAGTCCCTGCGCGGTTGGAGCCACCAGTGCCATGGGTCAGTGTCCGCCCCCGCGCGGCGGAGGGCAAGCGTGGCGCGCGGATTTCGAGAAATGTGAGGCGGGAGGAAACTGGCTTGGATTCGGTGGGGTTTTGGCGCATGCTGCGGCTATGTTGACGGTTCTGGAGGTGTTGCAGCGCACCACCGATTTTTTTAAGGAGAAGGGCGTGCCCGATGCGCGGTTGGATGCCGAGCTGCTGCTGGCGCGAGTGTTGGAGCTGCGGCGACTGGATTTGTATTTGCAGTTCGAGCGACCGCTGGAGGAGGAGACGCTGGCGGCGCTGCGTCCGCTGGTGCGGCGGCGGGCGGGTCGCGAGCCCTTGCAGTATATTTTGGGTGATACGGAGTTTCGGGGGCTGCGGCTGAAGGTCGACTCGCGGGCGCTGATTCCGCGTTCGGAGACCGAGGAGCTGGTCGATGCGATTTTGGCGCGCTTTGCCGATGCGCCGCCGCAGCGGGTGCTCGATCTCGGCACGGGCAGTGGTGCCATTGCGCTCGCGCTTGCCAGCGAGTGGCCGGAGGCGCAGATTGTCGCGACCGACGCTGCGCCCGAGCCGCTCGAACTTGCCCGCGAGAACGCCGAAGCCCTCGGGCTGGCCGAGCGTGTCGACCTGCGGCAGAGTAACTGGTTGGACTCGCTGAGCGGGCGTTTTGATTTGATCGTGTCGAACCCGCCCTACCTCACTCGCGCCGAAATGGAGAGCAGCGAGCCCGAGGTGCGTAACTTCGAGCCGGTCTCTGCGCTGGTCGCCGAGGACGAGGGGGTGGCCGATCTCGCCGCGATTCTCGCCGCCGCGCCGCGCCACCTCGAACCCGGTGGCCTGCTCGCCCTCGAAACGGGCATCGCCCAGGGCGAGCGCCTGAGCGCCCTCGCCGCCGAGCACGGCCTCTGCGCGCCCGAAGTGCTGCCAGATCTCTCTGGGCGCCCGCGCTTCTTCCTCGCGCGCCAGCCGGATTGAAGCGGATCAGTTGCCGCCCGCGCAGAGGCGCCAAGCCATCTCGATGGCGTTGCCGAAGCTGGTGGGGTCGGCGACGCCCTTGCCAGCGATGCCGAAGGCGGTGCCGTGATCGGGGCTGGTGCGCACATGGGGCAGGCCAAGCGTGATGTTGACCGCCTCCTGAAAATCGATGGTCTTGAGCGGTGCCAGCCCCTGGTCGTGATACATCGCCACAACCACGTCGAAATCGCCGTTGAGGTGCCGCCCGAAGACGGTGTCGCCCGGCAGACAGCGCGACAAGCCGGGGAACTCTGGGCGCAGCGTGTCGAGGGTCGGGTCGATGAGGTTGAACTCCTCTTCGCCGAGGATGCCCTTCTCGCCCGCGTGGGGATTCAGCCCGCAGACCGCGATGCGCGGGCGGGTGATGCCCTCGGCGCGGCAGAGCCGGGCGGCGTTGCGCACGGCACGCTCGATGCCCTCGGCGTCGAGGTGGGAGGACACGTCGCGCAGCGGCACATGCCAGGTGACCAGCACCACCCGCATCTTGCCGCCGGCAAAGGCCATGGTCGGCTTGCCGCCCCAGCGATCTTGAAAAAACTCGGTCTGGCCCGGATAGTAAAAGCCCACCTCCTGCATGGCGGCCTTGCTGATCGGCCCGGTCACCGCCGCCGCATAACGCCCTTCGAGGCAGCCTGCCGCCGCCTCTTCCAGCGCCAGCCGCGCGATCTCGGCACCGTCGCGCGACGGCTCGCCCGCCCGCAGAATAAACGCCTCGTCACCCACCGGCTGCACCGCGACCCGACTGCTCCCGCGATGCTGCCGCAGCCAGTGCGACGGCCCGATCAGGCACAGCCGCTCATGCCAGTCTGCATGCTCGGCCACCCAATGCGCAATGATCTCCGGCCCCACGCCGGCGGGGTCGCCACAAGTAATCGCCAATCGCTTCATGCCTTCAATTTATCGCGGATCGCAGTCAATCTGGCAATCGTCTCCTGATCTTTCTGGCGATTCAGTTGGCTCTTCGCCTTCAGCAGACCGTCGAAATTGAGCGAGCGCACCTTGCCAAACTCCAGCTCGATCTCCAGCGAATCGCGCAGCACCTCTGCATACTCCCCCAGACCCAGCACCGAGCCAAGACAATCCAACGACCCCAGATCGGTCAGCAGATAGAGGTTTTTGATCGAACTGGCCGTGGCCGCCTCGCGCGACAGGGGCGGCTTTTGCGGGTGCATCCGGTAGCGCGGATTCAGGTCTTCGATGGCATCGTAAAGCCGGTGTAAATTGCGCTCGTTCAGCTCGATACACACATCCAGATCCTGCGTCAGCAGATCGCTGCCCAGAATCATCGAGGCATAACCACCGACGATGACAAACTCGACCTCACGCTCGTGAAGTCGCTTCAATAGCGTCAGAAAGTCCATCGATTTGCTTCATGGCGGCAGACCGCAGTTGAGCCGCCTGCGTCGCCGCCCGATCATGTTGAAGGCAGCGCTGGTGGTAGCTGAGCTGCAAATTGGCCTCAATGAGGGACATATCCCAACCCTGCTGCTCCAGCTTCTGCCAGACATCCGGTTGCGATTGCGCAGATTTCCCAAAATTGATCGCCATTCGCTTGCTGTTCTGCGTGCCAACCCTATCGCCCGCTGAGCGCCTTCATCAGACTTTCCAAGCTCTCCTCGTTGCCCGGTTTAATCAAAGGTGGCAGTTCCTTCCCCTCAGCTTTATGCTGTCGGATTCGCCTGCGCTCCTCAGCCAATCGTCTGGCAAGCTTTTTGGGCAAATGTTTCGAGGTGCGTTGCGGCTCGCTTATAATAGTGCTCATGCTTATCAAGATAGTGCAATGCTCCCGTTGCTGCAAGATCATTGGGCTCGATTCTATGCGAATCCGCCGGGATTTCCGGCGTCCCAAAATTATGGAGCAAGAGAAATGTGACGGAGTTATTCAAGGCATACAAATCAAGCAACCTTACCACTGAGCGTTGGGCGCTTAAATGCGAGTCCGGCAGATTGGCCAGCGGCACCCTTCGACCCTCGTCTCGAGCCCTTGCAATAACGCCGTAGAATGCCAACTCAATTTCTCGGTAGATGTAG
>CAYQTM010000212.1:0-4197 GCA_964420355.1 uncultured Opitutales bacterium | reverse complement strand
ATAGCAATCACAATCACGAAAAGAGGCAGCCCGACCATGAAGCCCATTAACCATCGTGCGCCTGCGGGCTTTCCAAGGTTTATAGTCCAGCCCATCGAAGGAATGCTCTTCGGAACCCACGTGCGACTGTCCTTCTTGCTAAAATAAAAACCAAAGATGGAGCCAGACCAGTTGTCGGGATTCTTCCATTCACGCTCATTTATTTCTTGTTGGTTTATCTCGTTCATAGAAGCAGGAGTATAATTTGCCCCCTCATCGGTGGCAGAGGTCAGCGGGTTTTCTTGATGAAGCCTTGGGCGGTGGTGCGGGCGGTTTGGTCTGTGGCGAGGATGTCTTCGAGGGATTGGGGTTCGGTGAGTTTGGCCTTGGTGAGGGTCTTTTCGATGATTTTTGGGATGTCAAGGAAGCCGACTTGCTCGTCGAGGAAGGCTTGCACCGCCACTTCGTTGGCGGCGTTGAAGACCACGGCGGCGTCCTTTTCCTCGGCCAGCGCCTCGCGGGCGAGCCGCAGACAGGGGTAGCGTTTTTCGTCGACGGGCTTGAAGTTCAGGGTGAGCGCCTTGCTGAAGTCGAGGCTCCGCTCGACTGCCACGTGGCGCTCGGGGAAGAGCAGGCAGTGTTGCAGGGGGAAGGTCATCGACGGCGGGCTGAGCTGGGCGAGGATCGAGCCGTCGACGAATTCGGCCATCGAGTGGACGATGCTCTCGGGGTGGAGGGTGACGTCGAGCTGCTCGGGTGCCATGTCGAAGAGCCAGCGCGCCTCGATCAGCTCCAGCCCCTTGTTGGCCATGGTGGCGGAGTCGACCGTTACTTTTGCGCCCATCTCCCAGGTGGGGTGCTTGAGGGCGTCGGCTACTTTAACGGTCTTGAGGCGCGTCTTGGGGAGGTCGCGGAAGGCTCCGCCCGAGGCGGTTAGGATGAGCCTGGCGATCTCCTCGCGCCGCCCGCAGTCGAGGCATTGAAAGAGGGCGTTATGCTCGCTGTCGGCGGGCAGGATGCGCGCGCCCGAGCGGTCGGCGGCCTCGATCATGAAGCGCCCGGCCATGACGAGGATTTCCTTGTTGGCGAGCGCCACGTCGGTGCCGTTTTTGAGCGCGGCGAGCACCGGCTGCAAGCCCGCCGTGCCGACCAGCGCCGCCACCACCAGGTCGACCCCGTCCTGCATGACCAGATCGCGCAGCCCCTGCAAGCCCGAGCGCAGCTTGGTGCCCTTGGGGAAGTTGCCCTCGCGGTTGGCCTCGACCCAGGCGTCCTCGTCGTAGAGCGCCACCTCGGGCACCTCGAACTCGTCGGCGATCTGCGCCAGCTCCTTCCAGCGACTCCGCCCCGCGATGCCGATCAGGTCGAGCTTGTCGCGGTGCTCGCGGATCACCCGCAAGGCACTTTGTCCAATTGAGCCAGTGGCTCCCAGCAGTATTACTTGCTTCCGAGACATACAAAAAAAGGGTTTTTCAGGGAGAGTTACGAACAGTGCAGAGTAGCGGAAAGGAAAGAAAGGGAACTACGAATCTCTCGAATCTTCGCGAATCAGGAGTAGGTGTTATGCGAGACACGTTGTTTCAAAAAGATACATATACAGAGTAAGATACGAAGCTGCTTCTGGGTCGAAAGCAGTTGCCAGCGATTCTGCCGCCGCGATGCGGCTCTATTTTAGAGATCCCCGCTTCCGTGGGCTTACGCCCACGGCTAGAATCTGCCGCCGCTATGCGGCTTTGCTTTTCGAGTGACGGATTATTAATCCGGCATGCAAATACTTTACAGCCTTTACCAATTCTCAGGCTCCTCAAGCGACACTGAGTAAAGTATTTGAATGCCATATTAATAGTAGACATTTTGAGTTCTGCACGCTTACGCCTCGGTTCGGCCAAGCTCACTACAGGTCGGCTGGAATTTGGCACCGCTATGCGACTTGGTTTTGCAAGTGGGTTAATATCTTGCATGGCTACAATAAGTTAGGTCGCGGGCGCTTTGGGTCTTCGGGTCTTTGCGTGAGGCCAAAAAAGTTTAGAGGAGGGCGTATTTGATGAGGAGGTAGCCGAAGGGGGCGCTGAGGATGAGGGAGTCGGTGAGGTCGAAGGCGCCACCGATGCCGGGGACGAAGCGCCCGGAGTCCTTGACGTTGGCAGTGCGCTTGATCGCGGATTCCAAGAGGTCGGAGAACATGGCAACCAAGGCGATGGGTGCTGAGAGCAGGGCGGCCATCAGGGGCGTGAAGTTGGGGGGCAGCAGGTGCGGCGGCATGTAATAGGCCATCAGCACGCTTGCGCCGACCGCCAGCGCCACCCCGCCGACCGCGCCTTCGATCGTCTTCTTGGGGCTGAGGTTGGGGGCGAGCTTGATGTGCCCAAGGCTGATGCCGACCAGCAGTCCGCCGACGTCGGTGAGCTTGGCCACCGCGACGAGCCAGGCTACCATCACCATCGCCACCGCCTCACTCAGCCCGACAAACTCGACCGTCCGCACCAGTCGCACCAGAAAGTGCATCATGTAGGGCACGAGCACCAGCCCGAAGAGCGTCGGCAGGAAGCTGCGGATGCGCCCGGCAAAGAAGTTTTTGCCCACCACGGTGAGGGTCAGGCCGATGAAGCAGAAGGCAAAGACATCGTTGCCGGCGTCGAGGGTGCGCGGCTTGTCGAGGTCGACCATATAATAAGAGCCGAGGATGATGAGCCCGCCGCAGATGATCCCGAGGATTTTGTCGGTCTTCAGTTCCATGCGCTCGAAGAGGCGATACAGCTCATACTGGGTGGCCAGGGTGATGCCGAGCAGCAGCCAGAGCGCCCCGTCGACCCCGAACAGGTAAACGACTCCGGCGATCAGGAGCACCAGTCCCATCGTGCTGAGAATGCGCGTTTTCACAACGTCGAGACGAGGCTTTGCGCCTTGGTTTCGCGCACCTGCTCGCCGGTCTGGCCAAAGCGGCGCTCGCGGGCGCGGTAGGTGTCGATGGCCTCGCGCAGGTGTTCGGCAGAGAAGTCGGGCCAGTAAACCGGGCTGAAGAACAGCTCGGAGTAGGCGCTCTGCAGGAGGAGGAAGTTGCTCAGGCGGGACTCGCCAGAGGTGCGGATAACGAGGTCGGGATCGGGCAGGTCGGCGGTGTAAAGGTGGCGGGCGAGGGTCGGCCAGTCGAGCTGCTCGGGGGTGATTTCGCCAGCGGCGACGCCCTTGGCGATGGCCTGCATGGCGGCGACCATCTCGCTGCGGGCACCGTAGTTGAGCGCCAGCACCACGGTGCGCTCGGTATGGTCGCGGGTGGCGTCGATGGCGCGCTCCAGCTCGCGGCGCACCGAGGCGGGCAGCTCGGCCATCTGGCCGATCACACGCAGACGCGCTCCGCTGTCGTGCAGGTAGTCGCGCTGCTCGGTCAAAAAGCGCTGCAAGAGGCGCATCAGCATGTCGACTTCGGCCTTGGGGCGCTTCCAGTTTTCGACCGAAAAGGCGAAGAGGGTCATCACGCAGATGCCCAGCTCGCGCCCGGCCTCGAGGATGGCGCGCGCGTTGTCCACCCCGCGACGGTGCCCCTCGATGCGCGGGAGGTTGCGCTGCTGTGCCCAGCGCCCATTGCCATCCATAATGATGGCGACATGGGCAGGCACGCCCTCCAAAGCTGTGGTTTCCGTCTGCACGGCGATTTCTCTTCGCAAATACGAGCGGCCACCCGGCCACGAAAACCCCGAGTTTGCCCCAATTCCCCCGAGGCTCAACCTTTTTCTCAGCCCCGGCGACGGGCACCCAGGGCTCTTTACGGGAATGGTATGAATTACTGATACTCAAAAACTTAGCATTTGTGCTAGACAATCTTCAAGAAGCCTGCATTTTAAGATTGGATGATTGTCGAAAATTCCAGATTGGAGTTGCCGCATAAGGCGCTCACAGAGATTAACTTACGCGAGTGGGATGACAGCGAAACAGAGGCGCTGGCCGGCTTGCTCCAGAAGCACCATTATTTGGGGTGCCCAGATCCGAGGCGGCGACATTTGTGTCAGGTGGCTTGCTGGGGGGAGCGCCCGGTGGCACTGCTGGTGTGGTCGACTGCAGCCGCAAAACTCGTTGGTAGAGAACAGTTTGTGGGTTGGGACAACCGCACGCGTCAGAAGCGCTTAGGCTATATTGTACAAAATTGCCGCTTCTTGCTGCTGCCTGAAAAACGTCCGGATAACCTCGCCAGCAAGGTGCTTGGGTTGGCGGTCAAGGCCT
>CAYQTM010000211.1:0-4200 GCA_964420355.1 uncultured Opitutales bacterium | reverse complement strand
CTCGCTCATCAGGGAAAAGTCTGCCCGAGCCGACCCACAAGGCAAGGTCGTTCCAGCAGGTCGCACAATCCGGTTGACCCGGCGGCGTTGTCTGGGACAAGCTTGGGCAACGATGGCAGGCTCTCTCAGGCGGATTGGTTGGGTGGTTATTGCGGTGGCGCTGGGGCTGACGGCGGCAGCGCAGTCACCCGGGGCGGCCATGCCCGCGATGGCGGAGTGGGTGGAGGCGGCGCTGGAGGCGCACCCCGGTATGGCGACGCAGGCGGCAGCGATCCAGGCGGCGCGTGGGCGGGCGGAGGTGGCGCGGTCGGCGAGTCTGCCCTCGCTGCGGGTCGATTTGAATGCCGGGTTTGAGCAGCAGTTTCGGGCGAATGGGGATGGGTCGGATCGGGTGGTTTTGGAGGCGATTGCGACGGCGCGGCAGCCGCTCTATCAGTGGGGCGGGCTGGCGGCGCGACGCGAGCTGGGTGCGCTGGATGTTGAGGAGCGGCGGCTGGATTATCGGCTGCGCGAACGGGATTTGCGGCGGGTGCTGCGAGCGCTGTGGCTGGATCGCTGGGTGGCTGAGCAGCGCTTGAAGGTGGCGCAGGCGGCGCGCGTGCTGGCGGCGGAGCGGCTGGCGGAGGTCGAGGGGCAGGCGCAGCGGGGCGAGGCCTCGGAGGATGCGCTGCTGTCGGCGCAGATCGAGGCGCGGCAGGCAGCGCTGGAGCTGCAGCAGGCCGAGCGTGCCCAGCAGGGTCTCGCCGAGCAGATGGCGCAGTTGCTGCCGGATTTCGAGCCGAATCTGCCGCCCGAACTGCCCGAGCCGCCCGCGCCCGTCGCCGATGCCCCCGAGCGTCTGGCCGAGGCGCAGACCGAGCTGCAGCTTGAGCGCTCGGAGGCCGCCGAGACCATCGCGCGCGCCCAGTTGCGCCCGCAGCTCGATTTTGTCATCCGTGCCTGGCGCGGCGAAGAGAATTTTGCCGACGAAAACAATGTCACGACTTGGAATTTTTTCGGCGGCCTTGGCATGCGCTGGGCGATTTTCGACGGCTTCGCCACCCGTGGGCAGATCCGCGAACAGCAGGCGCGTCAGCGGCAGCTCAAGGCCGACCTCGCCGCCAGCCGCCTTGAAACCACCGCCCGCGAGCGCCAGCGCGCCGACGCCCTCGACCTTCTCGCCAGCGAGCGCGAGCTGGCCAGCCTCCGCCTGCAGCAGGCCGAACGCCGGCTCCTTCAGGCGCGCGACGCCCTCGAAGACGGCACCGGCAGCACCCGCGCCCTTGACCAAGCGCGCCTCAACCGCGACCAAGCCCGCCTCGACCTCAACAACCTCCGCGCCCAAACCTGGCTCCTCCTCGCCACTCCGCCAAACTGACCCGTGCCGCTCAAGCCGCGCCGCCGCCTGGCGATGTTTATTGATAAAGTGAAATCAATGAACCTCGTAGCCCTGCTGCCGATGAAGGCGCATAGTGCCCGCGTGAGCGGGAAAAATTTCCGGAATTTCGCCGGGCGCCCGCTCTTTCGCTGGATCCTCGATACGCTGCTCAGTGTCGAGCCTATCGACCGGATCGTTATCAACACCGACGCCCGCGACATCCTCGCCGAGCACGGCCTCGGCGAGAGCGACCGCGTGCAGATTCGCGAGCGCAAGCCCGAGCTCTGCGGCGATTTCGTCAGCATGAACAAGGTGCTGGCCGACGACGTGGCGGCGGTCGAGGCGCGCACCTATCTGATGACCCACACCACCAACCCCCTGCTCAGCGCCGACACCCTCCGCCGTGCGCTGGCCGACTACGCGCAGGCGCTGGCGGGTGGGCACGACAGCCTCTTCAGCGTCAACCGCTTTCAGACCCGCTTCTATCGGGCGGATGCCTCGCCGGTCAACCACGACCCCAACAACCTCATCCGCACTCAGGACTTGGAGCCGTGGTATGAGGAGAATTCCAACCTCTACCTCTTCAGTCGCGCAAGCTTTGCCGCCACCGGCGCGCGCATCGGCAGCCGACCTGTCCTCTTCGAGACTCCACAGCTCGAATCCGCCGACATCGACGACGCCACCGGCTGGCACCTCGCCGAAATAATCGCCCTCAGCCAGATGCTCGCCAAAAGCTCCGCCTTGGCCTGACGCCGCACCGGCACGGCGAAAACCATCGACAAAGCGCCTCGGTTGGTTAGACTGAAGGCTATGGACTTGTTAGAGGTCAGAGCCGAAGGGCGTTACAAGTTGTTCCTTCGCTATCAAGACGGCACCTGCGGGATCGTCGATTTGTCGAATTACGCAGGCAAAGGCGTCTTCGCTGCCTGGCTGGAACCGGGCATTTTCGAGCAAGTCCGTCTCGCCGAAGTCGGTCACCCCGAGTGGCCGGGCAATCTCGACCTCTGCCCGGATGCCCTTTACCTGCAACTCACCGGCCAGCAACCAGAAGAAATCTACCCAAAGCTGAATCACTTTCCCGCTCATGCCTGAGCTCTGCCGCTTCTATGGGATTGCGCTCACTGGGTGCGGTTAGTATGGGCTGTGGTGCACGCGTCGCGGAGGCGGGTGGCGGCGCGGCGGAGGGCGGCTTCGGGGTCGATTTTTGAAGTGTAGCACTGGGCGGCGAGGCGGAAGAGGGCTTCGCCGGCTTCGGCTTCGGTGAGTGGGGCTTCGGCGGGTTGGGCGGTTGCGGGCACGGGTAAGTCTTTCTTCTTCATCTGCTTGTAGATGTCGCGCGCGTAGAGTAGGGCAGGGAGCTGAGGCGGCAGCGCCTTGAAGAGCGTGTCGGTGGGCTGCCCCTTGCGGCGCTTTTCCTCGGCCTTGATCTCGTCCCAGCGCTGGAGCACGGCCTTGGAGTCGCCGAGCTGCCCGGCCTCCTCGCCGAAGACGTGCGGGTGGCGGCGCACCAGCTTGGCATTCAGCTCGGCTGCGACCGCCTCGAAGTCGAAGTGCCCGGCCTCCGAAGCCATCTGCGCGTGCATGACCACCTGGCAGAGCACATCGCCCAGCTCTTCGCGTATATGCGGCACATCGTTATTGTCGATTGCCTCCAGCAGCTCCGCCGCCTCGGATATGAGGTGCTCGGAGAGCGACTGGTGGGTCTGCTCCTGATCCCAAGGGCATCCGCCGGGCGCGCGCAGACGCCGCACGGTTTCGCAAAGCTCATCGATGGCAGCCATGTCGACCAGCATGGCATTGGCCGCCCCGAGGTCGAGGCCAATCGCCGCTTCTGCATTTTTGCGAATTTCTTATTGAAAAACACTTGCATTAAGCAGCGAAGCGTTTTTTATAGACGCCATGAAGCGAACTTACTGCCCGATAGTCGCCGCCAGCCTTGCGGCCTTAACTTTTTCTTTTGCCCAAGAGAACGATCAGCTAATGGAGCTGGAGCCGATGGAGGTGATCGCCACGCCCCTGCGCCAGATGGCGGCGGATTTCTCGCAATCGGCGGAGTGGGTGGGCGAGGCCGAGATCCTGCGGCGCGGGTCGTCCACGCTGGGCGGGCTGCTCGACGCCGAGCCGGGGCTTTCGCAGAGCGGCTTCGCGCCGGGTGCCAGCCGACCGCTGATCCGCGGGCTGGGCGGCGAGCGGGTGCGTGTGCTCGAGAACGGGCTGGGCGGCTTCGATGTCTCGGGTGCCAGCCCCGACCACGCGGTTGGCGGCGAGGCGCTGTTGGCCGATTCGGTCGAGGTGATCCGCGGGCCGGCGACCCTGCTCTACGGCAGCCAGGCGGTTGGGGGCGTGGTCAATCTGGTCAGCGAGCCGCTGGCGCACGACCTCGAAGCGGCCGGTTTATACGGCGATGCGCAGGTGAGTTATCGCTCGGACAACCCCGGTTTTACCAGCGCGCTCGACCTCAAGTCGGTTTTGGAGGAAGCCTGGTTTTTTGATATTTCCCTGCTCAACCGCGACCTCGACAATCTGCGCGTTCCCGAGGGCTCGCTGCCCGCTCACGAGGATGAACATGACGACGAGCACGACGAAGAACACGAGGAAGAGCATGAGGAGGAGCACGAAGAAGACCACGAGCACTCGGAGACGGAGCTGGCCAACAGCCACCTGCGGGCGGATACCTTTGCGGGTGGGATCGGCTGGCGGAACGAGCGTCTGACGACACGCCTCGGTTACAGCCGCTTCACCACGCGCTACGGCGTGCCCGCCGGGCATGTCCACGGCGAAGACGACCATGACCACGAGCACGAGGACGAACATGAGGAAGACCACGATGAGCACGAAGAGGA
>CAYQTM010000210.1:0-4203 GCA_964420355.1 uncultured Opitutales bacterium | reverse complement strand
ATGGGGCGCAGCGGCTGGATTGGGCGCTGCGGGCGCTGGCGGTGCTGGCGATTTTGGTGTCGGCGCAGAGCCTGCTGATGTGGTGGGCAGACTGGGGCACGGCGCGGGCGGTCGAGCGGGCAGTGAATGAGAGCGTTGGCGTGGGGCTGCTCGATACGCCGATCTGGGCGCGGCGGAATCCCTTCCCCTTTGGGCATGTGAACTATACGGCGGGCTTTGGGCTGCTGGCGCTGATGCCGGGCGTGGCGCTGGCGCTGGTGGAGCGCGGGCGCTGGCGGTTGATCGGTGGGCTGAGCGCGGCGCTGGCGCTGGAGGTGCTGCTGTCGAGCGGGAGCCGTGGCGGGCTGCTGGGGCTGGCGGTAGTGATTGGGCTCTGCGGGGTGCTGGTGCTGAGCCAGTTGCCGCTGTCGAAGGGGCTGCGCTGGGGTGGCCTGCTGGGGCTGGGCGTGCTGGCGCTGGCGGTGCCGCTGCTGAATAAGCGGTTTCGGCGGCTACTGCTCGGGCTGGTGGGGCTGGCGGGGCTGAGCGCGGGAGATGAGGGGCGCTGGGGCTTTTTGCAGACGGGCTTGCGGATGGGGGCGGAGGCGCCGCTGTTGGGGCATGGGCCGGGCGTGACGCCCGTGCAGTATCCGGCCTTTTGGACGGGCGAGGGTCTGGCGAATTCTTATCAGTTGCACAGTCTGCCGGTGCAGCTTTTTGCTGAGGTCGGGCTTCTGGGGTTGCTGGGGTTTGCGGTGGTGTTTGCGCTGGGGCTTGGGCGGGGTGTCTGGGCGCTGCGGCGGTATCTGCGGGCGGGTGAGCGACGGGAGGCGATTTTGCTGGCGGCGCCGATGCTGGGGATTTGTGGGTATCTGGGGTTGGCGCTGACGGATTACCAGCTCGAGGTGCCGCTGCTGGCGGGGCTGCTGTTCGGGCAGCTTGGGTTGGTCGCGGCGGCCAGCTATTCGACCCCCTTGCGGGGGCCGCGTTGGGGGGTCGCGGGCGGGGCGACGCTGCTCGCCGTGCTGATGCTGCCGGCGCTGCTGATACCCCTGCAGGCGACGCTCAAGGCGCGGGGGCAGTTCGCCGAGGCGGGGCGGGCGCTGGAGGCCGGGCAGTTGCGCGAGTTCGAGACGCGGACGCGCGCGGCGATCGAGCACACGCCGACCGACCCCTCGCTGTGGCACGCGCTGGGCGGGGTTTTTGGCAACCTCGCCGTGCAAGTGGAGCAGCCGGAGCAGCAGGCGCTGTTTCGGGGGATGGCGCAGGATGCGCTGGCGGCCTCGCTGGAGGTTGCGCCGCATGAAAGCTATGCGCACAGCAGTTTGGGGTGGCTGGCGGCTGCCACCGACCCTACGGCGGCGCATGGGCATTTCGAGGCGGCGGTGCGACTGGCACCCGACTCGCTGAGCGCTTTGAAGGGACTCGAAGCCACCGCGCCCACCGAGGCGGCACGGCTACAGGCGCTGCTCCAGCAGGCGCGCGAAAACCCGACGGCGCGCTTTATCAGCCGAGCGGGCGGGGCGCAGGTTAGCGAGCGCCTGGCCATGCTTCTGCCGCACCCCGACGACCCCCCCATCGACCGCGAGACCGCCGCGCTGCTCCGCTACCTCTGGGCCTCCCGCGACGGGCTGGCCGCGCCCGACACGCTCGATACGGCGCTGCGCGATGCCCTGCCCGAGCGCTTTGTCGACCTCTGGACGACTCCCGTGGCCGAGTTTGGGCAAGTGCCGCGCAGCTACCGCCCGCTCTACATGGTCATCCAGGCGCAGCGCGATCCCGCCGCCCGCACCGGCTGGCTGTCGGCGCTGCTTATCACGATGCGGCAGGATCCTACCTTGGCCGCGCTGCAACCCTGGCTCGACTGGCTGGCTGCCGATGCGCCGCTCTTGCCCGCCGATCCCCCGAGCGAGACCTTCCGCATCGAACGCACAGCCCAGCCCATCCTCTACCGCAACCTCGACGCGCCACCGCCGGTCGACCTCGCCGAGTTCGAGCGCTCGCGCATCTTGCGGCACATCGTCGCACCGCTGCTGCCGCGCTGAGTGCGAAAATCAAACAGCGCTCTTTTTAGCTGCGCCCGTCATGCTATGCAGTTTCAGCCATAGCACCGGCGCGGAGAACAGCGCGGCCAGGCCATTGGCAAAGACGATGGGAACGTCCTGACGGATCAGCCCATAGACACACCAGAGGAGGGTGCCGAAGAAAAGCATCGAGAACATGCCCAGCGAGAGGTCGTGGGTCGAGCGGGTGCGGCAGGTCTTCAAAACCTGTGGCAACAATGCGCCGGTCGTCAGGCAGGCCGCGAGCAGGCCAATGAGTGTGGTGGAATCCATAAATGTCGAGAAGGCGTCATAATGATCCACAGACGCCAGAATAAGTAAAGCTGGATCGCGTTCCTCATAAAGAACCTCCATCATTCGAGTGTTATTTCGCGATCCGCACCAATCTGCTTGGCGGCAAAGACTTGCGCCATTGACTCGCGGCACCTACTGGTGCAGCTTCGCAAAGCCACAAGCCTTTGTCGCTCAACCAGCTTGGCACGGCTCATCGAAAACCACTCTAATGATCGAGGTGAAGAAAAAAAGCTGTTCCATCTTGCTGGTGTATGGGCGGCTGGCCTGCGCCCTGCTGGGAGGGGTGGCATGTCTGAAAATCCCCTTGTTTCCAAGCTGTCGCGGCGCGGCTGGCTGAAGACGGCTGGCCTCGCCATCGCCGGAGGTGCGCTGCTCAAGCCCGCGCCCGCCCGCGCCCAGACGGTGCCCGCGCCCCGGATGCCCGAGTTGAGCCGCATCAACCTCGCGGGCAACGAGAACCCCTTCGGCCCCTCGCAGGAAGTGCTGATGACTATCGTGCGCGAGGCACCCAACGTCGCCCGCTACCCCTTTCGCGAGGAGACCGTGCTGAAGGAGATGATCGCCGAGCGCGAGGGCGTCACGCCAGAGCACATCGTGCTGGGCAACGGCTGCGACGAAATCCTTTCGATGGCCGGGCTGGAGCTGGTGCCCGCCGGGACGCAGGTGGTCGCCACCCGCCCGACCTACCTCCAGCTAATGGATTACGCGGAGCGCCACGGTGCCGAGGCCGTCTGGGTCGACCACGAAAAGGCGACCATGCGGCACGACTTCGAGGGGATGCTGGCGGCGATCACGCCCAAGACCAGCCTCGTTTACGTCTGCAACCCCGACACGCCTACCGGCACGATGCGCACGCCACCCGAGGTCGAGAGCTTTATCCGCCGCGCCACCGAGCGCTGCTCCGTTTTCCTCGATGAGGTTTACCTCGACCTGCTCGACGACTTTGCCGAGCACACGCAGGTGGGGCTGGTGCGCGAAGGGCTGCCGGTGGTGATTGGGCGCTCGTTCTCGAAGATGCACGGACTGGCGGGGCTGCGCATCGGCTATGCGGTGACCACGCCCGAGCTGGCCGAGCGCCTGAAAAAAGCCACCATGTCCAGCCTCAACTACCTCGGGGTTTACGCCGCGATGACCAGCCTGCGCAACCCGCGCTTCCACGCCTTCAGTCGCCAGCGCATCCGCCAGGGGCGCGAGCGCTTCACGGCGCTGCTTGACGAGCTGAGCCTCGACTACACCCCATCGGTCGGCAACTTCGTCTTCCACAAGACCGGCATCCCCATCCGCGAATTTCAGGACATCATGCGCGAGCGCAACTTCCTGATTGGGCGCCCCTTCCCGCCTTACGAGGACTGGGTGCGCATCAGCATCGGCACCCCCGAGGAGATGTCCGCCTATGAAATTGCCATGCGCGAGGTCTTCGCCAAATAAACGCGGCGGGTTCTGCAAAATCTTGCTTAAGATAGCCGGAAGAGTGGCGCTGGATTAGGTCTCCGCGTTAGCCTTGAATGTCCTATTATGAAAGTATCCCGTTCCCTCGCTTGGTCTAGTTTGCTGGCTCTGTTTGCCGGGTTGAATCTGGAGGCGGTCGATCCGCAGCGCTTCATGAAGAAGCCGACTGTGATCGAGGCCGACATGTCCCTGAGCGGTGAGTATTTCTCTTACCGAATCTATAACGAAAAGGAGCTGAGCTACGAGGCCGTGGTGATGGGCGCAGATGGGCCGGTCGGGCGCGTCGAAGGTGCGGCAAATTCCCAAGTTTCGCACATTTTCTGGTCGCATGACCGAGCGGTGATGTTGATCGACGACACCGAGGTTACTGACCTTTCCATAATAGATTCCTATCGTTAGAGACCCTCAATATCGAGAT
>CAYQTM010000209.1:0-4214 GCA_964420355.1 uncultured Opitutales bacterium | reverse complement strand
GGGGCTCGGTCTCGCTCGGGATCTCGGCCACTTCCAGATGGGCGGCGGTGTAGGGGATGCCCCGGCTTTTGAGAAGCTGGCGCGCCTCGTCGGGGTAATTGACCACGATGCGCACAATGGCGCTGTCGGTCGTGTCGACAGTGGTCAGCGCCAGCACATGGATGCCATTGGAATGCAGCAGGCCAATAATGTCGTTGAGTCGCCCAACCTTGTTGTCGGCATGGATGGAGAACTGCACCACGGAATGGCCACGCGAGCGAGCGGTGGAGACACCGGGTTGCAAGTTGTCAGTCATAAAAGAAAAGCGCGAAAGTAAGGGAACGATGAAGCCTTGAGCCGCTGAGGTCAATGCGTTCTTGCAGCGGGAAAAAATGCCTCATCAGCACTCCAAGTGCGCATTTTCAAGGCACCACCCATTCGGGGAGATAGGGTTTGCAATGCACCTGAGGATAGGCTTGCCGCCGAGCTTGGATTTTGCATAATCGATTTCGCAAAGACCTGCCCTGGAACCTTTTTTTGAACTTGTTCACGCCCAAGCTATCGCATGTCACCCGGCGCTATCTCTCGGGGCTGTGTCTGCTTGTGCTCGGTTACATGGTCTGCGGCGGGATTGGGTTGCTCTTCCAGCTTGAGGGGATTCCGGTTTCCATCATCTTCCCACCGGTGGGGCTGGCGCTGGCGGCGCTGCTGCTGTTTGGGCTGCGGTTCTGGCCAGTGGTGACGATTGGCGAGATGCTGTTTCACCTTTTGGTGGCGCAGGATGGCTGGGAGAATGGCCTGGCGATGGCGGTGGCCAACAGCGGCGTGGTGCTCAGTATGTATGGGCTGCTGCGGCTGGGCTCCTTCCGCACGAGCCTCGACGGTGTGCCCGACCTGCTGGCGCTGCTGCTGCGCGCGGCGCTGCCGGCGAGCATCGGCGTGGGACTGTTCGGCTACGCCTATCTGCTCTTTCTGCAAGAACCCAGCGCGGCGCTCTCGGCGGAGCATGTGATTGCCTGGGGGCTGAGTTGCGTGCTGAGCGTGTTGCTGTTTACGGTGCCCACCTTGGCGCTCTCAGCTCCGGCACGTCCGTTTTTCCCCAGCCGTTGGTCGCTGATTGAGTGGGCCTGGCTGCTGATGGCCGCGGTGATCAGCTCGGCGATTTCCTTCACCAGCGTGACCGAGATCGCCAGCAATGCCTACCCCATCACCTTTCTGCTGTTCCCGATCATCATCTGGACGGCGCTGCGCTATGGGTTGCGCGGGGTAGCGGTGATCAATCTGCTGGTTGTCGTGATCGCCGCAGCGGGCACCCAGCAGCACATCGGCCCCTTTGCGCGCGACTCGGTCTATGCCTCGGCCATCCTGCTTTCCCTGTTTTTAATAACGTTTGGAACAACCGGGCTTTTCCTCGCCGCCGCCGACCGGGGTCGCCGCACTGCCGAGGTGCAGATGGATCAGCAGAGCCGCTTTTATCGACGCCTCTTTGATGAGCTGTCTTCGGGGATTTTTGTCAAAGACACCGAGGGGCACGCCCTGCTGGCCAATCGCTTTTGGGCGCTGCATCGCTCGGATGAGGTGCTGGAGGTCGAGGAGGACACCTGCTTCCCCGAGACCGAGGGTTTTACGCCGGAAAACTGGCCCGGTTGGGACGCCCACATGCTGGAGCGCCCCGGCAACGTCATCCGCTGGGCGGGCGAGATACCGGGGCCCGAGGATCGCAAGCGCCATGTCTCCTTCGTCAAGCGCGCCATCCGCCTCGAAAACGAGCGCGAATACGGCATCCTCATCCAGATGATCGACCAGACGCCGGTCGTCCAGGCCCAGGCGCAACTGGCCGACAGCGAGGCGCGGCTCAAGGCGGCCATTGAGGGCGCGGAGTTCGCCATCTGGGAGTGGGATTTGACCAACGACCGCGCCTACCGCGACCCCTCCTGCTACCGCCTGATCGGCCTCAATCCCGACGAATACAGCAGCCGCAACGACCCCTGGAACGAGCTGATCCACCCGGACGACCGCCTCTCCGTCTATGACTTCTTTTCGCGGCAGATTCGCAAGAAGAATAGCTTTTTCGAGCTGGAATACCGCATCAAACATGCCTCGGGCAGCTATATGTGGGTGTGTGCGCGGGGCTTTGCAACCGACCGTCAGGCCGATGGGCGACCCCAGCGCTTCATGGGCACGCTGCACGATGTCAGCGGGCGCAAGGAGTCGGAGCTGGCGCTGCGCGAGGCCAAGGAAGCGGCGGAGAGCGCGAACCGCACCAAGAGCTTCTTCCTCGCCAACATGAGTCACGAGATCCGCACCCCGCTGAACGCGATTCTGGGGATGACTTCCGTGCTGGCCGACACCGAGCTGGACGAGGAGCAGACCGACCTGATCGATACCGTGCAGGCCAGCGGCTATGCGCTCTCGCGGCTCTTGCAGGACATCCTCGACTATACGCGAATGGAGGCCGGCGGCCTAAGCTTGACCCCGCAAGATTTCATCCTTGAGCAGTGCCTGGAAGAGGCGGTGGCGGTGATTCAGCCCCTCGTGATGGAAAAGGGTCTGAGGGTGAGCATTGATGTCGATCCGCGCCTCGACGACGTGGTGTTTGGCGACCTCGACCGCCTGCGGCAGATTCTGGTCAATCTGGTGGGCAATGCCGCCAAATTCACCGAGAAAGGGGAGATTCAGCTCACCGCCCTGCCCATCGACCGCCGCAGCCTGCCCGGCGAGCTGCGCAGCGACATCATCGAGCGCCCGGAATACCTTCGCAAGGCCAGCAGAGAGTCGCTCGGCGAGCCCCAGTTGCGCAGCCGACTCGTGCGCTTCTCGGTCGCCGATACTGGCGTCGGCGTGCCGCCCGACCGCGAGCATCTGCTCTTCGAACTCTTCCGGCAGATCGACGACAGCAACACCCGCGCCCACGGCGGCACCGGCCTCGGGCTGACCATCTGCCGCCGCCTCGCCGAAGCGATGGGCGGCACCATCTGGTTTGAAAACCGCCGCGCCAAGCGCCCGCGCGACCGCATCGCCTCGGTCTTCCACGTCGCCCTGCCCCTCATGTTCCCCGCCAGCGAAGACGAGGCTCAGCTTCAGCAAACCCTCGAGTTCGATCAAAAAAGCTGAAGCGCTCAGCCCTTGGGCAGCGTGTAAATCACCGCATAGAGCACGCCCAAAAAGTTGTCGCGGGTGATGCGGTCACGGTCGGATTCCGGGTTACTGATGCCACGCACCTCCCATTCCGAGCCGCGCGGGCGCACCAGACTATGAAGCACGGCGCGTCCCCAATGGTTTTCATACCCCACCGTCATGCCGGGTCGCAGCGACTCGAAGGGCACGCGCTTGAGCACCACCACACTGCCATCGGGCAGACCCGGCATCATAGAATCCCCATCGACCACCTTCACCAACAGGCTCGCATCGCCCGCCGTCATCCGCCGCGCTGCCGCCAGAGCCTCGCGCCGCTCCGCCACCCCATCGACCGGCTCCACCAGCTCGACATGGGCACAGCCACCCAGCAGCAGAGCCATCAATAGCAAAAGAGTCCAACGCATGACTCAACAACGGCGGAATCGCCCGCCCCTTTACCGCAGATCATGTTCGATTTGCGACCGCTTGATAAAATCGAATGAGCGCAGTCCCGAACAAGTCGCTGATCGAAGTGATTAGGGTGAGTTTAGAGATCGTGCGATAGCTGGGCGAGGGTTTCGCGGAGGTGGACGGCACCTTTGGCGAGGTTGGTGGGGAGGTCGAGGTCGGGTTTGCCGATGGCGTGGGCGCTGGCTTGGAATTCGGATTGGAGGCGCTCGCGGGCTTCTTCGGTGATGTGCCCGGCGACGACGTGGCAGGGCTTGCCTCGGGCGTGCGCCATCTGGAGCACCGCGTAGGGGCCTTTGCCGGCCAGCGAGCTACGGTCGAACTTGCCTTCGCCGGTGATGACCGCTTCCGCCTGGGCGATTCTGGGTTCGAGGTTCAGCCAGTTGCAGACCAGCTCGAAGCCCGGCACGAGCTGCGCGCCCAGGCCGACCGGCCCCCCAAAACCCAGACCACCCGCCGCACCCGCCGCCGCCTCACCCATCCGGCTGAGCGGCCCGTTGAAGTGGTCGAGCAGCTTGGTCGCCGTCTCGCCTGCCAGCTGGTCGCAACGCGCGAAACCGGCGTCCCCCAGACCCTTTTCCGGCCCGAACACCCCCGCCGCGCCCGTCGCCCCGAGCCGCTGGGTGCGCAAGTCGCACGCCACCCGCTCC